>CANQES010000009.1 GCA_947595555.1 uncultured Clostridia bacterium
AATTTTGCCCACCAGATGATTATGACAAGTGTGGATTGTTCTTTGGTTTTAATGGAGTATGTCATACATATGCAAATAGAGAGTTATTAATTGGTGAGAATGATGTTTCAGTAAAAGATGCATCTAAAAACTTTGTTGTAGTTTCTATATTTGGTAAATATGGAATGGGATTAAAGAATTTAAAGGCATTGATAACAGATTCTTTCAATAGAGCAAATTTCAAAGTAGAAATGACACAAGATATGTTAGATACAGTATTAGCAAGAGTTGATAATACTTTTGATGATGAAACAGAAGCGTGGAAACAATTAATGGAATTTTATTTCTTTGTACCAATGACTGACCTTATACAACAACATGAAGGTGTATTAGATAGATTAAAACAGTTGGTAACTGCATTATTTGAAGGTAGAGAAAGTACATTTGAGAAACACTTTAATCAGTCTTTATTTGATAAAGGACAATTTAGAGAGGAAATATTCCAATTGCTTTCAAGTAATATATTTGCTTACCTTGCTTTCTTACATGACAACAATTATATTGATGATGACCAATATAATAAATCTAAACAAGGAGCCACTAAATTCCTTGAAGGACTATTTGGAGTTGTTGAAGGACAAGTAGAAGCTGTTCAAGCAACAGGTGAGTTAAATCAAGAATTAGCTAAAAAAGAGTTATTTATGTAGAAGATTAAAGATTTAGAAGCTATGTTCGTATTTAAAAAATATATATAAGTAAAAAATAAATAATGAAATTATAAAAAATCAAACAGTTTATTTGGTATTGCAAACTGTTTGATTTTTTGTTATTTTATTAATTTATATAGACAAAATTTTTGGATTTTTAAAGTAACAAATCGAACGCTCTTAAACTATAGATATTTTATTTATAATTAAATTTAAAATATACTTTCCTATTATAAAAAAATGCCGTAAAGTTCAATACTTTACGACATATTTAACAACATTATTGATATTTTACCATATAATTTGTAACAATTCAACCTTATTTTTCAAAATTTCTTAAATTTTTATTAACAATGTTTTAGATTATTGATTTTAATAAAGGTAGAAATAATTTTAAAGAAAATAATCTTTAATAATTATGTATGCCTTTTAAACAAAGAAAGGAATGAATTTTAATATGAATATTTTTAGAAAATCTATATCTTTTAAGACAGAAACAAATGACTGGCTAGCTTTTAAAAAAAATGTAATAAAAAAATCAACGTATTTTAGATATAAATATCTCATTGATAATTATATACTTCCGTTTTTTAAAAATAAAAGTATTTATTACTTTTTAAATTATGACTTTAATGTATATATTAATTATCTTTCAAGTATTTTAGCACCAAAAACTATAAAAGATATTCTTTTAATTTTTAAGGCTATACTAAGATATATTGAAAGAAAGTATAGTGTTAGTTATAAATTAGACTTAATTTCTTGTCCAAAGCAAGAACAAAATGAGATAAAAATATTAAAAGATGATGAAAGAAAAAAGCTGGAAAAATATTGCACAGAAAGTAATAGTTTAAAAAACATGGGCATTTTAATATGTTTGAATACAGGATTAAGATTAGGAGAAATTTGTGCACTAACATGGAATAATATTGATTTAGATGAAGATTGTATAATAATAAATAAAACGATACAAAGAGTTTATAAAGGAAAAAATAATACTTTTATACAATTAGATACACCAAAAACAAAAAAATCTATGAGAAAAGTACCAATTTCAAAAAAGATACACAATCAATTGAAATTATTAAAAAACATTAATAATTATTGTGGAGATGAGTATTTCTTAACAGGGAGTAAGGAGAGATATGTTGAACCAAGAACTTATCAGCGTTTATTTAAGAAATGTTTGAAAATATGTAATCTTAATGACTATAATTTTCATATTTTAAGACATACTTTTGCTACAAATTGTATAAAAATAGGTATGGATGCGAAATCATTAAGTGAATTACTAGGACATTCAGATGTTAATATAACATTAAATAGATATGTTCATTCTTCTTATAATATTCAAAAGAAATATTTAGATAAATTATAAAAATCATATAGTATGGCTTATTTAATAATAAGCCTATTTTTTTTACATTTTTTGGAAAAAATGTATTTTTTTAACCGTAAAGTATTGAACTTTACGGTTAAAAGTTTGTAATTATTTTAATGATGATAGATGACTTAAATACTTACAGTAAAGCGGATTTTATAATATTAATTTTTAAAATGTAACGTTTAAAATTAGTATTCCAAAAAAAAATAAATTTTAAAACAAAATTTAAAAATTTTTTAAATTAAAATTAAAGGAAAATTATGACTAAATAGTTTATGAAATAGTAACAAAGGAAAAAAATAAAAGGAATAGTGATAAAGAGGAACGAATAATGCCTGAAGAAAAAATAGGAACTTACATAACTTATCATAAAATAAGATTATATACAACTGAATACTTAGAATATTTTAATTTAACAAGTATTGAGTTTAATAAATTAGTGCTAATTTATTACAATATAATACTTAAATATCCAGAAGTATTAGAAAATACATCATATATAGCTAGAACAATAATAGACAAAAAGACAATGATAAATATAAAAACAGGTAAGAAACCAGATGATTATTTTGAAACAAATGCACCTTCTCGTATTAGAAGAACAGCCTGTACACAAGCTATTGCACAAGCAAAATCATATACAACAAAAGTAAGAAATGCTAATAAAAATAAATCAATACCACCTAATCCAGCGAAGAAATTTAATTTGCCAATTCAATTAACAAAAGAATTATATAAAATTGATAACAAAAAAATAAAGATTAAACTTTACAATGGAAAGGAGTGGAAATGGTATGAAAGTTCTATAAGTAAATGGAATATACCAGAAGATGCAAACTTATTATCTCCGAAAATAGAAATAAAGAAAAAAGTTGTAATGCTAGTAATACCAGAAAAATGTATAGTAAAAAATCTAACAACAATAAAAGAAAGAATGGAGAAAAATAAGGATATAAGAATATGTGGAGTAGCATTTTCAGGAAGAAACAATATTGCAACATGTGTGATAATAGATAAGTCTGGAAGATTTATAAAAGCAAAATTTATTAATGAAGGAAATAAATATAAAAATATAATCACTAAATATTTAAGACAAATTCAGCGAAGCGAATATAAATCAAATAGAAAGAAAAAGACTTTTGAAACTAATAAACAATATTGGAAGAAAATATCAAGAAATTCAAATTATTATTGTAATTTGGTTAGTAGAAGAATAGTAGATTTTTGCAAAGAAAATAAAGCTGAAATAATCGCATTATCAAATGTTCAATGTGATACAGAAATTGTAATCTATGGAACTAGGTATAATTCGTCAAACCTTAGAAATAGGATAACAAAATATACAAAAATAAAATCATTTATGGAAAATATACTTATGACATTTATAGATATGAAAGGAAAAATCAACAAATGTTATAAATGCAATGAACTTATTGAAAGGAATATCGAAAAGAAAACCAAAAAAGTTATTAAAGAAGATAAAGCAATATGCGAAAGCGGACATATGATAGATTATTTTTTCAATTTTGCTATGAATATAGCTTTAAATTGCTTGAAGAAATATAGCTAGACGAAAATTCCTATGTGGAAACATATAGGTAGATATATAAACTATATGTCTATATATCTGTGTTGAATAACGCAATTTTATACTAAAAAGTATGAATAAAGAATTATAAAATATTCATTGGTCCAATTTTATTAAAAAAGGAATATTAGATGGAACAGAAAACAAAGACAATAAAAATAACATATAAAATTAAATTAAATACAGAATATAAAAAATATTTTATATTGACTAATAGATTATTTAATGAATCTTTAAAAAAATATTTTGAAATATTGATAGATAATAAAGAATTATTAAAATTGCCGAAAAATCAATGTATGCAAAAATTAAATGATCTTACAGTAATTACTAAAAGTAGAAAAGAAAAAGGAGAAGTACCTAAATATTATTTTGAACAACAATTATTATCTGATTTTAGAAAAGCTGTAATATGTAAAGCGATTGGTTATGCTAAAGTTTATTTTTATAATAACGGAAAAAATCAACAGATAAGTTCGAATTATATAAAAATAAATGCACCAACAACTTTTTATAAGAGAACATATAAATACATAAATAATGAACAAATTGCTTTCAAATTATTTAATGGAGAAAAATGGGATTGGTATATATCAAGATTAAGTAACTGGAAAATACTAGAAAATAAAAAGAAATTATCACCAAATGTAGTATTGCAAAAAGATTGTGTTATGGTTCATATACCTATTGAAAAAGAAGTAGAAATAATAAACCAACAAGAAATTAGAAAAGAAAATGATTTAAAAGTATGTGGAGTAGTATTTACAAATACAAATAGTTTTGCAGTATGTGTTGCATTAGATGATAAAGGAAAATTAATTAAAAGTAAATTTATTTGTGGTGGTGATAGATATAGAGATAGTCTTAAAAGAAATTTTGGAAAAATGAAGAAAAACAATAGAAAAATAAATTCAGATAATGACTATAAAAAGTATTTCAAAAAAATAATTAGAATTAACCAATATCATTCTCATTATGTTAGCAAAAAAATTATAGATTTTTGTAAAGAAAATAAAATCAAAGTTATTTCTATAACAGAAAGTAATGATAGTAAGTTAGAACCAATATCTAAATATGAACATATAAAAAATATTTCAAACCCAATTGAATTAAGTAAAAAAATAATTGAATACTTAGATTATAAAGCACAGATGGAAAATATTTTAATTATAAAATCATATATAAATTCATATGACAAATGTTATAAATGCTTAAAACCAGTAAAAGAAATAAAAGGCAATAACTTAAAAATAATATGTGAAGAAGGACATGAAAGTGATTATTATTTTAATGCTGTAATGAATATTGGAAGAACGTGTTTAAGAAAATTGGGAAGAAGAATTTAATAAATTAAAATCCTATATAGAAATATGTAGGTGAGTATATAAATTATATTGTTTATATATTTTTGTTGAGTATCGCAAATTTATACTGAAAATGTATGAATGAAGTTAAATATACTCTATGACGAAATTTTAATAATAAATAAAATATTAAAAGGAGAAATATAAAAGTGGGCTCAAAGGTTATAGAAAATACAAAGACAGATGTAAAAGAAATTGAGATAGAAATAAAAAAAGAGAATAAAATAATACCTGAATTGATAAGAAGACTAATAGATATTGTGATAGGAGTATTTGGAATAATCTTATTAATTCCAATAACAATTGTAATATATATAGCTAGGAAAATTTTAAAAGAAGATAATGGCCCAATTTTTTATGAACAATTAAGAATAGGAAAAGATGGAAAGTACTTTAGATTATATAAATATAGAACAATGGTAGTTGGAGCAGATGAAAAGCTACGAGAATATTTGAATGAAAATGAAAATGCAAAAGAAGAATTTGAAAAAATTCATAAATTAAAAGATGACCCAAGAATAACAAAATTAGGAAAATTTTTAAGAAAGACAAGCATTGATGAAATGCCACAATTTTTAAATGTATTTATAGGAAATATGCATTTGGTTGGACCAAGACCATATTTACCATATGAAAAAAAGAATATGAATACATATTATGAAAAAATTATAACTTGCAAACCTGGAATTACAGGTTTATGGCAAATAAATGGAAGAAATGAAACAACATTTGAAGAAAGATTAAAAGCAGATATTTACTATATAAATAATAAGACATTACTGATGGATATAAAAATTTTCTTTAAAACAATAATTGCAGTGATAACCAGAAATGGTGCTTTATAAAATGCGTTATAAAAATATGGAGAAAAAATATGAAGATTGAAAAATCCTTTATTTCTGGTTTATACATAATTGAACCAACTATTATAGATGAAGAAATAATAAAATATGACAAAAAAATATTTAAAGAAAATAACTTGAACATGGAATTTATACAAGATAATGAAAGTTTTTCAATGAAAAATGTTTTAAGAGGATTACATATTCAGATAAAGAAACCACAAGGAAAATTAGTTAGTGTTTTGGAAGGTGAAATATTTGATGTTGCAGTTGATTTAAGGAAGGATAGCAAAACATATATGAAGTGGGATAGTGCAATATTATCCTCATCAAATAATAAAATGTTTTACATTCCAGAAGGATTTGCACATGGTTTTTTAGTAATTTCAGATGTAGCAAAAGTATCTTTTAAAGTATCAAATTTATGGAATCCGGAAGATGAAATTGGAATACCGTGGAATGATGCTACACTAAATATAAATTGGCCATTAAATAAAAATGTTCCAATAATTGCAGAAAAGGACACAAAATATCTAAGTATAAAAGACAATAGGATTTTTAATTAAAAGAAAGGAAAGGGCTTTATGAATGTATTATATACATGTGATAACAATTATGTAATGCTAATGGGACTATCAATGATTTCTTTGTTTAAAGTTAATATAAATGCAGATGAAATTAATGTTTACTTAATAGGTGAAAATATTAGTAATGAGAATAAGACAATATTAAAAAATATAGCTAATGAATATAAAAGAAAATGTATAATAATAGATTTACCAGAATTAAAATTATCTCAAAATTTATATTTTAAAAGATGGCCAAAGAGTGCATATACAAGATTATTTTGTGGAGAAATATTGCCAGAAGAAGTAAAGAAAATTATTTATATTGATTGCGATACGATAGTAAAAGAAAGCCTTGCTGATTTATATAAAAATGAAAATATAGAAAAATATATTGTATCTGGAGTAAAAGAATGTATAAGTGATTATTACAAGAAAAACATAGGATTATCTAATGATAATGTATACATAAATGCAGGAGTTTTAGTTATAAATGTTGATTTGCTAAGAAAAAGAGATATATCAAAAGAAATAGAAACATTTGTAAATAAATATTCCAAAAAAATTAATTATGCAGACCAAGATGCATTAAATTATATGTTTAGTGATAGTATTGGAATTTTGGAACCCAAATATAATGTGATGACTATAGAGTTTGTTTATGATTATAAAGATATTATAAAACTTAGAAGACCAAAAAACTATTATACAAAAGAGGAAATAAAAGAATCTGTACAAAAACCGTATATTATTCATTATACAACGAATATGACAACAATAAGACCATGGTATAAGAATTCTGACCACCCAAGAAAAGATGACTTTTTAGAAATATATTATGATAATAAATATTTTAGCAATAAATTAGAAGAATTTTCAACAAATAGTGTAAAATATAAGTTTTTAAGATTATTTTTAAGTTTGCCAAAAGGTATTGGATATGGATTTTTAGGATTTGTACATTCAAAAGTAGTTCCGGTGATAAAAGGAATAAAAGTAGGATAAAAAATATAGCAAAGTTTATAGGTAATGCTTATAAAAACCTAAATATAATTATAGGAAATTAAGATAAATGAAAAAAGTAGGAATTGTTTCTTGCTATTTTAAGAATAATTATGGAAGCATGTTACAAGCATATGCAACACAAAAAGTCTTAGATAATTTTGGACTAGAAAATGAAACCTTTAATATTGATAAAAATATAGATTTTAAAAATGGAAAAAAGAAATTTTATAAATCTCAAATATTTAATTTTTCATTTATAATTTCAAAATTAGGAATGATTTGGATAAAAATATATAAAAAATTAAATAAATCTTTAGGTAAAAATATAGGGCTTAGAGAAAAGAAATTTAAAGAATTTCGAAAGGAATTTAATTTAACAAAACACTTTTATACATACAAAGAATTGAATGAAGCAAGCAGTAACTATTCAAGTATTATTGTTGGAAGTGACCAATTATGGTTACCAGTTAATGTAGTGGCAGATTATTATACTTTAAATTGGGTTAAACAAAATGTAAATAAAATATCATATGCTACAAGTTTTGGAATTTCAGAAGTACCTAAGCAATATAAAAATTTATATAAAGAATTTTTAGCAAAAATAGATTTTCTTTCTGTAAGAGAAAAAAGTGGATGTGAATTAGTTGAAGAATTAGCAAACAAAGAAGCTAAATTTGTATGTGATCCAACAATTTTATTAACAAAACAAGATTGGATGTTAATACAGCAACAAGAACCAATTATCAAAGATGAATATATTTTTTGTTATTTCTTAGGTAAAAATATTGAACACAGAAAATTTGTAGAAAAATTAAAAAAAGAAACGAACTATAAAATAGTTTCCTTAAATCATTGTGATGAGTATGTAAAATATAGTGATAAGTTTGCTGATATAATTCCATATGATGTTGGACCCAAAGAGTTTTTGAATTTAATAAGAAATGCAAAATATGTATGTACAGACTCTTTTCATGGTACAGTATTTTCTTTAATTAATAATGTTGAGTTTTTTACTTTTGAAAGATTTAAAAGTAAGAATAAAAAAATTTCAACTAATAGTCGAATTTATTCATTATTAAAGACTATGGATTTAGAAAATAGAATATTAAAAGGAAATGAAAATATAAGTTTTATTTTAAGTGAAAGGATAAACTTCAACAAAGTTAATGAAGAATTAGAAAAATTCAGGAATGATTCAAAAATTTTTTTAGAAAAATCATTAGAAAAAAGCTTTAAGCAACAAGAAGAAAATTCAAAAATAAAACATATTGATATAAATTACAAATATGAGTGTTGTGGCTGTACTGCATGTAAAAGTATTTGTCCTAAGAAAGCTATATCTATGGTGGAAGATGAAGAAGGCTTTTTGTATCCAAAAATAGATAAGAAAAATTGTATTAATTGTGGAATATGTAAAAATGTATGTCCTATTGTAAATAAAATAGAAGAAACTCCTAAATTACAAAAAGCTTATATTGTAAATAACAAAAATGAAGAGATAAGAAAGGAAAGTACGTCTGGTGGAGCATTTACTTCGATTGCTGAATATGTAATAGAAAGAAATGGAGTAGTATTTGGGGCAGCATTTGATGAAAATTTTAATGTATGTCATCAATATGTAACAACGAAAGAAGAATTAAAAAAATTTAGAGGGAGTAAATATGTTCAAAGTGATTTAAAAAATACTTTTAAAGAGGCAAAAGATTTTTTAGACAGTGATAGATGGGTATGTTTTAGTGGAACACCTTGCCAAATTCAAGGATTAAAAAAGTATTTACAAAGAAATTACGAAAGATTAATTACAGTAGATGTGGTTTGTAGAGCAACACCTTCTCCGTTAGTATTAAGGAAATACATAGATTATCAAAAAAATAAATTAGACATGAGTGAATTAAATAAAATTGTATTTAGAGATAAAGAAAAATATGGATATAAATATTCAACAATGACGTTAAAAAATAAAGATAAAACCTATCAAAAAGGTGTAGAAACAGATCCATATTTAAGAGCTTTCTTTAATAACTATTCAGATAGACCAGCATGCTTTGAGTGCAAGTTCAGAAGTAAAGATAGAATCAGTGATTTTACTATTTGGGATTGCTTTACAGTGGGAGATTTTAGTGAAAAATTAGATGACAATATGGGAACTACTAGACTTATAGTTCAAAGTGATTTAGGAAAAGAAATTTTTGAAGAAATAAAAGATAGATTTGAATATAAAAAAATATTAGTTGAGGAAGCAGTAAAAGGTGTAAAAGAATTAAGGGATTCGCCAATTCCAAATAAAAATAGAGAAAATTTTTTTAGAGATTTAAATAAATTGTCCGAGCAAGAAGTTTTTGAAAAATATTTTCCGGATAACTTAAAAGTAAAAATGGAAAGATTTATAAGAAAAATACTTGTAAAAACAAAATATTATAACAATGTAAAAAAAATCATGAAGAAATTAATTAGAGGAGCTTAAATTATGTGTTGTATTGTATTTTCATTTACGAAGATTAAAGAATTAAAAAAAGATAAAAGCGTGTATTTTTTGGGAGGAAAATTATATGTCTGAAATTTCAATAGTGCTTCCAGTTTATAATTCAGAAAAGAGTATAGAAAATACAATAAAATCAGTTATAAATCAGACATATAAAGATTTTGAATTAATTATAGTAGATGATGGTTCAAATGATGGTTCTAGCGATATATGTAAATCATTTTTAAAAGATTATAAAAATATAAAGTATATAAAAATAAAAAATTCCGGAGTAGGACAAGCAAGAAATATAGGAATTTCAAAAGCTACCGGAAAATATATAATGTTTTTAGATTCAGATGATATATATGTGGAAAACATTTTGGAATCATTGATAAAGGAAATGAAAAATGAGAATGATTTAGTTGTATGTGGATATAAAAGAATTATTTTAGAAAATGGAAGATATAGAGATACAACGGTATCAAAATTTAGAATAAATAATAAACAGGAAATTAAATTATTTATAGAAAATTTACAAAAGAAATGTTTATTTAATCAGGTTTGGAACAAAATCTACAGAAGAAAAATAATAATAGATAATAAAATTAAGTTTGATACAACAACTTCAACTGGTGAAGACTATAAATTTAATTTAGATTATATAAAAAATATAAATACAGCCACTTTTTTGAATGAAATTTTATATATTTATTATAGCTCAAGAGAAGGATTAAACCTTAAATATACATCAAATAAATTAGAAATGAATTTTTTAAATTTAGAAGTGCTTCAAAATTTATATGAGATTAACAATTTTAATTTAGAATATGTTTATAGACAATATATTTTAACTTGTTTGTCTAGACTATCAGAAATTTCATTACTAAAAAAAGAAGTTAAAAATAAAGAGATAGATAAATTTTGTAATTATAAAAAAATGTATGAAAAGCTAGAAGGAATAAAAATGAATACTAGAAGTTTATTAAACAAAATAATTATAGTAATGTATTTGAATAAAAATAAACATATAATAAATTTAAATTCAAATATTTTAAGAATTTTAAAAAAAATATACAGAAGAATAAATATAGAATAGATGGAGGAAAAAATGATATATTTTATGACGTTTTTTTTGTCATGTATATTTACAGATATTGCTCAGAGATTTTTTAAGAATGACAAGAAAAGAAAAGGGATAGAATTATCAATTATAGCTATTTTGTTACCATGTTTATTGGCAGGTTTTAGAAGTTTAGATATAGGAACAGATATAAAAGTGTATGTAAATCCATTTTTTCAAATTGCAATTAATAGTAATAATTTTTTTTCATATAAATTAGCACTATCAAATATAGAATTATTATATAGTATATTAAATTATATTGTTTCTCTATTTACAAATAATGTGAATGTATTATTGTTTATTATACAATTGATAATGACAACGTTGGTATATTTATACATATATGACCAAAGAAATGAAGTTCCTATGTGGCTTGCAATGGCAACTTATTATACTTTTATTTTCCCTAGATTTTTGAACTTGATAAGACAGGGAATAGCTGTATGCATAGTTTTATATTCTATGAAATATTTAAAACAAAAAAGAAAAAAGGCCTTTTTTATAAGTATGATAATTGCATTATTATTTCATTCAACAGCATTTTTTGCAATACCAATATATTTTATATATGAAATATACAATGTTTCTAAGAATAGTAAAAAAACACAAAATATTATATGTATAATATTTTTAATGATGATAGTATTAGTGTTTAGTTATGACAAATTTTTAAAAATATTTCTAAATATGGGAATATTTCCTGAAAAATTTGAAATTTATTTTTCAAAGTATTTAAAAAAGAATATAGTATTTGATTGGTCGAGTACTTTATATAAATTTGTATGGTTGATATTACTTATTCTACCATATAAAAATAGTCAAAAGGTTAATGATTATGGATTTTATTATTTAATGCTTATTATGGATATGGTATTATGGAATTTTAATTATAAAATATTAAATGCAGAAAGATTATCATATTATTATTTTTCTATACCAGGCATAACATTAATACCTCAAACAGCGAAGCTATATAAAAATGATAACTTCAATAAAATAACAATTTATTCTATAACAATAATATTGTTTTTTATATATTGGTATATAAAGTTTATATATTTGAATGCTGGAAATATGTATCCTTATCATTCAACTATATTAGGAATATAAGATATTTATACTAGAAAGGAATAAGAAATGAACGAATTGATAAGTGTAATTGTGCCGATTTATGGTGTAGAGAAGTATTTGGAAGAATGTTTAAAATCTATTATAAATCAAACATATACTAATTTAGAAATTATTTTAGTAGATGATGGTTCTCCAGATAATTGTGGAAAAATTTGTGATGAATATTTAAAAAAGGATAATAGAATAAAAGTAATTCATAAAAATAATGGAGGACTAAGTGATGCTAGAAATGCAGGACTTGATATTGCAAATGGAGAGTATATTGCTTTTATAGATTCGGACGACTGTATTAATGAAGAATTTATACAAAAACTTTATTATAATTGTAAAAATTATAAGTGTGATATAGCAGAAGCTAATTATATTCGATTTTCAAATAAGATAAGTAAAGATAAACAAAAAGAAAATTTAGAAATATTTACTAATATACAAATGGTAGAAAGAATTTATAATAGGAGTACTTATGGTAGAACCATTGTTGTATGGAATAAATTGTATAAAAAAGAGATTATAAAACAATACAGATTTCAAAAAGGAAAAATTCATGAAGATGAATTTATAATGTACAAAATTTTTTATGAAAATGATATAAAAATAGCAGTATTAAATGAAATTTTATATTATTATAGATTTACACCTAATAGCATTATGAACCAAAAGTTCGATTTACGTAGACTGGATAAATTAGAAGCGTATGAAGAAAGAATGAAATATTTTTTGGAAAAGAAAGAAACTAATTTTTATTATTTGACTTTAGATAAATATTTATCTACGATACTTAATTATTATGCTTTAGCTAAAGATTCTAAAGATATACAGAATATATTAATGGATAAATTTAAGAAAAATTATGAAATAATTTGGAATTTTAAAAATATAACATTAATAAAAAAAATTAGATATAAGCTTTCATATAAACAACCTAAAATAAATTATGGAATAAAAAAATTGAAAACACTATTAAAGAAAGGGTAGCATGAACTATTTAAAAGAATTATTAAAGAAAAGATTAAAAATTATAAAAATGTTAGTAGCAAAAATACGATATTTTTTATATTTAATTGAATGTAAATTAAGAAATCAAAATCAATTTATTTTATGTTCGGTGCCAATTCATGGTAATTTAGGAGATCATGCAATAACTTTTGCGGAAGAAAAATTATTGCATAATTGTAAAATAAAGGCAATGGAAATACCTACATATGATACTGATTTTTATATAAATATGTTAAAAAAAATGTTACCTAAAAGTGCAACAATATTAATTAATGGAGGTGGTTTTTTAGGTTCACATTGGTTTGACGAAGAAAAGAATGTAAGAAAGATTATTTTAAATTTTCCAAATAATAGAATAATAATATTTCCTCAAACAATTTTTTATGGTGAAGATAGTCTCAGTAAGAAGAGGCTAGAAGAGTCTAAGCAAGTATACAATTCACATATAAATTTAACAATGTATGCTAGAGAGGATAAATCTTTTTCTATAATGAAAGAAATGTATCCTAATTGTAATATTATAAAAATGCCTGATATGGTTTTGTATTTGAACGTTGAAAAAGATGATGAAAAAAGAACTAATATATTGTTTTGTCTTAGAAAAGATAAAGAAAAAAAACTAAATATTGAAGAGATAAATTATATCGTAAAAATAATTAATGATAAAAATATTCCAATTATATATACAGATACTGTAATAAAAAAAAGAATAAATGGATTAAAAAGAAAAAGACAATTAAAAAGAAAATTAGATGAATTTAAAAAATCTAAGGTTGTAATTACAGACAGGTTACATGGAATGATATTTGCATATTTAACAAAAACTCCATGCATAGTTTTTAAAAATTATAATTATAAGGTGAAAGAAGTATATAAATGGATAAAAGAAAGTAATTATATTATTTTTTTAGAAGAAATAAGGGATTTTGAAAAGGAATTTAATAAATTATTAGGAATAAAAGAAAAAAAATATTTAAAATGTTTTGAAGAATTTGATTTATTGAAAAAAAAGATTATGGAGGAATGACAGTGAAAGAGAAAATGAAAAAATTTATAGATTGTTATATTCCAACAGAAACATGTAATTTAAGATGTCATTATTGTTATATTACTCAAAATAAAAAATTTAATAATAAATTAGCACAATTTAAATATGATGCTAAGTTTATAAGAAAAGCATTATCAAAGGATAGATTAGGGGGAGCATGCATGTTTAATTTATGTGCGGGAGGTGAAACTTTACTAGCAGAAGAGGTAATAGAAATAGTTAAAGAGTTATTAAAAGAAGGACATTATGTGATGATAGTAACTAATGGAACTTTAAATAGTAGATTTGATAAAATAGCACAATTTGATAGTGAATTATTAAAGCATTTATTTTTTAAATTTTCTTTTCATTATTTAGAATTAGTGAGAATAAAAAAATTAAATGATTTTTTTGATAATATAGAAAAAATGAAAAAGGTAGGAGCTTCTTTTACTGTTGAAATTACGCCTAATGATGAGTTAATACCATATAAAGATGAAATAATGAAATTATGTGAAGAAAAATTAGGTGTATTGTGCCATCTAACAATAGGAAGAAAAAATTCAGGTGAAATACCAGTTTTAACAAATAAGTCTTTTAAAGAATATAAAGAAATATGGAAATCATTTAAATCTGAATTATTTGATTTTAAAGCAAAGATATTTGGACAGAAAAGAAATGAATTTTGCTATGCAGGTGATTGGTCATTATATGTTAATTTAGTAAGTGGAGATGTAACACAATGTTATTGTGGAGTAAAAATAGATAATATTTATCGAGATATTAATAAACCTATAAAAACATTAGCGATAGGAAATAATTGTACTTTAGCTCATTGTTATAATGGACATGCTTTTTTAGCATTTGGATGCATTCCTGAATTAGATACACCTACTTATGATACACTAAGAAATCGAAAACTTAATGAAACAGAAGAATGGTTATCACTGGATATGAAAGATTTTATGAAATCAAAATTAAAGGATACAAATGAAGAATATACATTAAAAGAGAAAAAAATGATAAATAAAAAAAATAAATTATATCAAAATATAAAAAAAATTGCCAAAAAAATAGTAAGAAGTAAAAGATAAATAGAAAAGAGAGAAAAATGAAAAATAAACAATTAATGATAAACATAATTGCAGGGTTAATTGCATTTGGTGTTCAAATGGTAATAAACTTTTTTCTAACACCAGTTTTAGTAACAAAACTAGGTAATGAAGCTTATGGTTTTATCGGATTAGCAAATAATTTTGTTAGTTATGCAACTATAATAACAATTGCATTAAATTCTATGGCAAGTAGATACATAGCAATAGAAATACATAGGGGAAATCAAAAAAAAGCAAATGGATATTATTCATCAGTTTTTTTAGCAGATACAATATTAGCAGCAGTTGTTCTTGTATTAACAATAGGCATTATTGTAAAGTTGAATGCGATAATTACTATACCAGAATATCTTGATATAGATGTAAAAATTACGTTTTTATGTGTATTTATTAATTTTATATTGTCGTTGATTGGGACTGTATTTAACGTTGCAACATTTGTAAAAAATAGATTAGATATAACATCTATGATACAAATAATAGGCAATATATTAAAATTAATTGTATTAATAGTATTGTTTGTTATATTTAAACCTAAAATATATTACATAAGTATAGCTGCAATAGTATATACAGTTTGGGTGTTTTTTTCAAATGCTAGAATTAGTAAGAAAATAGCACCGGAATTGGTAATAAGTAAAAAATTATATAAATTTCAGTATATTAAAGAATTAATTTCATCGGGAATATGGAATTCTATAAACAGTTTAAGTAGGGTTTTATTAACAGGTTTGGATTTACTAATGGCAAATATCTTTATTGGAGCAAATGAAATGGGAATACTTTCAATAGCAAAAACAATACCAAATGCTGTAGAAAACTTATTTGCGGTGATAGGTAATGTGTTTGCACCACAATTTACAATATTGTATTCAAAAAATAAAATTGAAGATTTAGTAAAAGAAACAAATTTTTCTATAAAATTACTATCATTAATGATGACAGTTCCATTGGCAGGTTTTATTGTTTTTGGAAAAGAATTTTATAGTTTATGGCTTTCGAATAAAAGTGATGTAGAAATAATGCAAATACAAATTTTGTCAATTTTGACGTTAGCACCATACATGTTGAGTGCATTTATTTATACTCTAAGCTATTTAGATACTGTAACTAATCAATTAAAAAGACCAGTTATATTTACATTTATTATCAGCATATTGAGTGTAATTACTGCTATAATATTGATAAAATTTATAAACTTGGGAATATATGCTATAGCTGGAGCGAGTTCAATATATTGGTGTTTAAAAATGCTGTTTTTTACACCTATAAATGCTGCTTATAATTTAAAAATAAAATTAACTACTTTTTATAAACCATTTATAAGAGCGATAGTATGTTTGTTAATAATTGTAATGTTGTTTGTGGCAACTAATATGATAGTTGTTATAAATTCATGGATGGATTTTTGCCTATTAATATTTGTAGTAGGAATTTTAGGATATATAATAAATTTTATTTTATTATTAAACAAAAAGGAAAAGAAAATAATAATAGAGAGTATTTCTAAAAAATATAAAGAAAGTAAAATACATATAAAGAAAAAATATATAAAGATTATATTAATTGGAATGATTATTATATTGATTAGCAATTTAGGAATAAATATTATATTAGGAAAGATTAAAGAAAATAAATATCTAAAGTTGAAAAATTCCGAAACAACGACACCCACAAAATATATTCATTTTAGTGTAGATGATACGATAAATATTTTTAAAGATTTAACTAAAAACCAAAACAAGTACAATACGATGTTTAAAAATAATACTTTAAAATATTTAAAAAAAATGCATGACATATATGGAGTGAAAGTTACATTATATTGTTTCTTTCAAGATATTACTGATGGTTTTACTCTTGAAAAATGTACGGATAAATTTAAAAATGAATTTCAGCAAAATAGTAACTGGCTGAAACTTGGATTTCATACAAAAAATGCAAATATTAATTATAAAGATTTTGATGATGAAAATATATATGATGATTATAAAAAAATGATGGAAGAATTTTACAGAATAACAGGAGAAAAAAATTGTATTGATAGTTGTATAAGACTTCAAAATTATGCGGGAACATATGATAATATAAAAAAAATAATTGATAAAAACATTGAAAATGGAGTACAAATACTTTTAAGTGCAGATGATGATAGAGAAAACTATTATTTATCTGAAGAGCAAAACTTTATTTTAAATAGGAATGAGTATTATATTGATGATTATATGGGAATTTCTTTTATAAAAACTGATATTAGATTAGAAAATATAAATGATGTTAATGAAGAATTTAAAAAAAATAATGGAGAAGAACAAATAATTGTGTTTTCTCATGAAAATTTAATGAATAAAAATAGTATAAGGAAGAAATTAGAAAAGATATTACAATTAGGAATTGAAAACAATTATGGGTTTGATTTTCCAAAAATATAAAATAAAGTAAAGGAGAAAAGAATTATGGAAATAAAAGTATTTAGTTCAGTAAAAGAAATGAAAGAAACTAAAGAATTAAAAGAGGGAGATGTATGCCAAACTTTAGGATATTATAAAATGAATGATGGAGGTGAAGCATTTTACATAATTACAAGTGATAACGAAATAATGGATGATGGAGGAAGTGTTCATAACGTACTTAATGGACTAAAAGCTAAAATTATTATAAAAAATGATTCGGTGAATGTTAAACAGTTCGGAGCAAAAGCAGATGGAATATATGATGATAGCGAACATATTCAAAATGCTATTAATTATATGAGTTCGAAATCGAGTTTTAGTGATTATTCTAAGAGTAATATGGTATTGCTTAATGCAGGAATTTACAAAATTACAAAAACAATAAATTTATCTTTGTTTACAAAGTTAAAAACTATGGGGTATGTAACAATTGAAAGTTATGTAAATGGAATTGTTTTTAATTTAACACCAGAAAATTATAAGTATGATAATAAACCAAGTTATGAAAGATATAATTATCAATTTGGTGAATTAATAAATGGGTATGCAGGATTTAGAGTAATAAATAAATTACATGAAAAAGGAAATAGTATAGCATTTAATTTAGGAATTGATAGCCCACATGATATAAATGCAAGATATAATATTTCTAAAACAGCATTTAAATATATAACAATAAATAATTTTTCAGTTGGTATAAAAATTAATCCATATAATTTTTACTTGAATACATTTGAATATATTTATATGGAACAAAATAAGTATTGTATAGTTGTTGGAAATGCAAATGTTAATAATTATAAGGATTCTGGAGAAAACATTTGTTGGAAAAATTGTTGGTTTGCTGGAGCAGAGATAGTTTGTTTATATAATACAAAAACACAAGCTATTGATTTTAGTTTTGATGAATGTAGTTTTGATTTTAATAATTGTTTATTTTATAGTCCTTATAACGATAATACAGGTTCTACGAGAAGAATTACGATTGATAAATCTCATATAGAAGGAACGTCTAATTTAATAAAAGAGAATAATAAACCACATGGTATTTTATATGAAGATTTTAGAGGATATATAATCACAATAATTGGTTCGAGAATATTGCAAACAAATAGATATCATCTTTTTTATAGTAGTAAACCAGTTTCATATACACTAAATTTAATAAGTAATATAATTACTACATATGGTTCGACGGAAGAGTTTACTGATCCATTATATACATTTATATCAAATAAAGAAGTAGAAAATATTAATATTGTAAATAATTCTGCACCATTACATACAGGAATAAACATGAAATTGTCTAATTTTAACAATACAATATTAAGGCCGGATTTTAGAGATATAGAAAGTGGAAAAAGTTTTAATCTTAATAAATCAACAATAAATGGTGTACAAATAGGAGACTTTAAACAAGGATATTTTAATAAGTTAAATGCAAAATGCGTAGTTGTAAATGAAAGTCCATTGAAAGATGGAAAATCCATAAAATTTACTATTGATACAAATAACTATTGGGATAGGAATGGACGAGATGCTGGTGCTAGTATTCAACTAGAAAGTAAAAAAATAGTGGGATGTGCTGGAGATATTATAGGAGTGGCAGCAATTGTAAAAAATATGAATTATAATACGATGAGGATAACTTTAAAATGCTATGATAGTGAAGAAAATGAAATATCATCTGCTGTAGAAAATACACCTATGCCAATTTCAAAAGAATGGAAAGTTACACCTATGCCTAGATTTTTTAAATTAGTACCTGGAACATATAGATTTAAGGTAAACTTTACATTTATTCAGGCAAATAATCAAAATACTGTTAATAAAGAAAGCTTTTATATCGGAGCTTTGTTATTAGAAAAGATAAATGGATAAATTTATAGAAATAATCAGAAGAACAATAGAGAATCTAGGAATAGAAACTCAATATTGTAATATATAACCTTTCTATAACTATATTCTTAAAAATTTGTGGAAAGGAGGTGAAAAATATAAAATTGTACAAAAGATTAATAAGACTTTTAAATGAAATATTTAGAAGAAATAAAATTAAAAAACTAGAAGGAGGAAATTTCATGGAAGATGAAACAGTAAACAGAAGTCAAAATGCAGAAGCGATTAATCAGAATATTAGAGGATTTAATTATAATCCTAGAGAAATTCTTGCATTTAATGGGGATAGAATAACAAGTTATATCCCAAGAACAGCTCAAAAAACGGCAGACAAATTTATAGTTGAAACAAAAACAAAACATACTTTAAATGGCGACTTTGATATTGCAGTACCTAATGCTAGAAAAGATATTACATATCCAGGAGCATTATTAATAGCAAACCAAAAATTAATAGAAGGAGCACCTGATCCATTAGTACTACATATGAGACCAAGAAAAATCACAATAGATTTACCAGGATTAGAAGACGATAATAGCATGATGGTAGATAATTATGATTTTGCAGGTGTAAGTGCAGCAACAAGCAAACTTATTAATAATTGGTTGCAAACAAAGTCAAAAGAATTTACAATAGCTGCAAATACATAATTTAAAAAGAATATATTATTTAATGAAAACTCAATGGCTTTAAGCTTTGGAGTAGATGTACAATATATGAAAGACAAGCTAGGAATTAATTTTGATGCAATAACAAAACAAGAAAGTTCAGCATATTTGGTACAATTTAGACAAATTTTTTATACAGTTTCAGCAGAATTACCAAAAAATCCAGCTGATGTTTTTGCAGATGATGTTACATGGGAGGCAGTAGCACAAAAAACAAATAATGAAAACCCACCAGCATATGTCCAAAATGTTCAATATGGAAGAGAAGTATATGTATTACTTCAATCAAATATGAGTTCAACAGAATTAAAAGCACACTTAGATGCATCATTAGAATTTAGTAAAGGTTCGTTAACAACAAAGGGTGACTTAGAAACAAAAAAATTAAATAAAAATATAAATTGCACAGTTATTACAATAGGTGGAAAACCAGTAATAATTAATGGAAATTTAGATACAGATGACATTATTTCCCAAGTTAATGAACTAATAAGTCAAAATGCTGAATTCACAGCACAAAACCCACCATTACCAATAGCATATACAGTTGCATTCTTAAAAGATAATGCAATTGCAAGTGTACAAGGAACAACAGAATATATAACAACAGAATCACAAATATTTACATCTGGAAGCATAGAATTAAGACACAATGCTGGATTTGTATCACAGTTTAATATTGAGTGGGAAGAAGTAGAATATGGACAAAATGGACAAGCAATTGTTACAAAGAAACGATGGGAAGGAAATGGAACAAACAGAACACTTGGATTTTTTGCAACAATTCCATTTCCACCAAATGCTAGAAATATACGTGTAAGAATATTAGATTTTACAGGTTTAGCGTGGGACGGAACATTTGTAATATTAGACCAAGTATTTAATTTATTGAATAAAAGAACATTCGCAATTAGTGGAACGACATTAGCTCCATATGTAGATGTCAATCCAAAAGATATTGGAGAACCAGGACCTGAATCAGATAATAACACAACTGACTATGAGATACAACTAGCTCCATTTAATTTTGATTCATCACAAATAGGACAACCAAAACCAATGGTTTCAAGTGGACCTAGAACAGTATTTACACCAGGAGGACCAGTAGTATTAGGAGGACAAGGTGGTAATAATGATAAAGGAAAATGGTATAGGTTTGATAGTTCATTTGTATTTAAAGAAATGAAATATCAAAATTCTTGTTTCCCATGTTCAGTACATACAATTCTTGCAAACTTAGGATATTTGTCATCTCAAGGAAATGAAGTAGAAGATTTATGGGACCGTATGCACAAGGGAGGTTTAGACAAATCAGCACCTAATGAAATGCAGATACACCATTACTTAGCTCGTACATTTGAACTTGGAGCAAGAGGTTCAGTACATACACCAATGAATTTTACGACTATGGAAGATACAGAATTAGTTAAATCATTAATTATGAAAAACTTCTTAGGATTAGACAGACCAGTTGGTTTAGTAGCAGGAGTAGGACATGCAGAAGTATTTTTTAGAACAAAAGAAGGAAGATTTATACACTTTAAGCCATCTCCAGAGCTAGATTCAATTGTCTGTGAATATGTTTTAATTACTAAAGTTTTATGTTTGCCAGGTTCAGATGGCACTTTTGCAATAGGAATAGAATATTACGATAAAGAAGATAAAACTGTGCAAGCAGCACATTTTGCAATGATAATATCTTAAAGAAAAATAAAATGTTATGATTAGATAGGTTTAAATAACTTATCTAATCATAAAAAATAGGAGATAAAGATGCAAATTAATAAAGAAAAATTACAAAAAAATTTAGATGAAAAATGGAAAGCTGTTCATTGTCCATATTGCAATGACCATAAATGGACAGTAGATCCTACAATTATGACTTTAGTAGAAGTAGAGGAAAATAAGCAGATTACTTTAGGTGGAAAATTTCAACCATTAGTAGCGGTAACTTGTAGATGTTGTGGAAATGTAGCATTAGTAAATACACTTATTTTGGATTGTATAGATGAGAAAGAATATAAGGAGGTTATTTATTTAATAAGACAAACCAAGACAAGCAAAATTATTTTAAGAATTTATCAAAAATGGAAAATGATACAAAATTTTTAGATTTAATTCGTGATTCAAAAGATGAAGAATTTAAGAAAGAAATAATAACAAAAATAATAGATAGTGATTATAAAAACCAATAATTATAATATTAGGAGGAGAAGCATGTTTGGAATTGATGTTTCAGAAAACAATGGAACAATAAATTGGGATTTAGCAAAGAACCAAATAAGTTTTGCTATTTTGAGAACTGGGTGGATTGGAAATACCAGCAATCGTATGGATACTCAGTTTGAAAGAAATTATGCGGAATGTAAAAGACTTGGAATACCAATAGGAATGTATATATATTGTTATTCAAAAACAGTGGAAGCGATAACTTTAGGAGCCAATTGGATATTAGAAAGAATAAATGGAAAAAGTCTTGAATTACCAATTTTTATAGATATGGAAGATGAAAGTATATCAAATTTAGGAAAAGAAAATTTGACAAATATGTGTATAGCATTTAATACAGTAATGGAAAATGCAGGATTAAAAGCAGGAGTATATGCAAATAAAAATTGGTATGATAATTTCTTAAATAAAGAAATACTAAAATCAAAGTATGCAACTTGGATAGCACATTATGGTATAAAATCACAAAATGCATATCAAGGAGAACATGATATGTGGCAATCCTCATCTAATGGTCAAATAAATGGAATTAAAGGAAATGTAGATACAAATTTTTTATATACAGATTTTATTTCAGGTGTACAAACGAGTCAAAAAGATTATACAACCCAAAAAAGCAATGAACAAATTGCAGATGAAGTTATTGCGGGAAAATGGGGAACAGGCCAAGATAGAAAAGACAAATTAACCTCAGCAGGATATGATTATGATGCAATTCAAAGAATAGTAAATTTAAAAATTGGTGCTCGTACAGAACAAGAAACAAATGAACGATTAGCAGATGAAGTTATTGCAGGAAAATGGGGAGTTGGCCAAGACAGAATAAATAGATTAACTTCAGCAGGATATGACTATGATGCAATTCAAAAGATAGTTAATGAGAAAATGAAAAAAGCATAATTAAAAATATTTTATGGATTCTAAAAACAAGAGGAAGAATGATTGTATGAAAAAAAATATTTTATATGTAGAAACAGAAGCAATATTAAAGAAAGATATTGAATGGACATGGTATTTAGACAAAAAAGAAACAAAAAATATTTGGAATAAATACAAAAGTAAAAGTAAAGAATTAGCTGTAATTGCACCATATCAAGAAGAAATATGCTTAAAAAATCAAAAAGATTTAGTTAAAATAGGAAATGTACATAGTCTAAAAAATGAAGGTATTTCTTTAAAAGAAATAAAAAATATATATGACTCAAAATTAAAACAAAAAAAAGATTTAGAAGAGAAAATAAAATTTGATATGAAAATGAAAATATGTTCACCTGATATAGATTTAGTAATAATAGGCTCAACAGATAATTTTTATAAGCAGGTAGCAATAGATATATGTAAGAAAAATAATAAAATATATATAATTGAACATTTAGGGACGTTCTTTAAATGTCCAAAAGTGGACATATAGGGACATTCCTTGAATGTTCATTTTTTTCATCATAAAATAATAGGAGGACGATTA
>CANQES010000010.1 GCA_947595555.1 uncultured Clostridia bacterium
CTCTTCATGTAGCTCTTGCTTTACTCCTTGAATCTCTTCATGTAGCTCTTGCTTTACTCCTTGAATCTCTTCATGTAGCTCTTGCTTTACTCCTTGAATCTCTTCATGTAAATCCTCTCTTACTCCTTGGATATCTCCACGCAATTCTTGTTTTGTATCTTGTACCTCTTTTCTTATGTTCTTCATCTCTTCTAAGATTTTCTCTAAAACATCTTCCACATTATCACCTCCATGATAAAATTATACGTCATAATAAATAAAATGTCAATACCAATATGTAAAAATTTATTAAATAATATAAAAGGCTTTATAATTATATTTTGAATAACTGCGTAAGCGACCAAACGAGCTATGCGAGTGCGATTTGGAGCAACTGACATATAATTTTTATTATGGAAGTTGCGACACCAAAGTTATGAAAAAATATAATTATAAAGCCTTTTATAGTATTTTATGCAACTGGGAGTTATTAAGATTTTATAATACTAAACAGTAACAACTATTTAAAATTTATTTTCTTATCTACAATATATTCTGGTCTCTTTTTAGTATCATCATAAATTCTAGCAATATACTCTGCTATAATCCAAATAGATATCAACTGTACACCACTAAACAAAGTAATTGCAACCATAATAGACGTCCAGCCCGGTGCTAATTGATTTAAATTAAAAGCATATGAAATTAATGAATAAATCAAAATAGCGATTGAAAGAAATATAGTAATCATTCCCAAGCCACCAACTATTTTCAAAGGTTTTGTAGAAAATCCCATTATACCATCAGAAGCTAACTTTAACATTTTTTTCAATGGATATTTAGTTTTACCTGCATATCTTTCTTGTCTTTCATACTCATAAGACATTTGTTTAAAGCCAACCCAACTAAATAAGCCTCTTAAAAATTTATTATGTTCTGGCATAGCATTTACCACATCTATTACTTTTCTATCAACTAATCTAAAATCGCCTGTATCCTTTGGAATCTCTACATCAGACAATGCATTTAACGTTTTATAAAACATTTTAGCAGTTAACAATTTGAAAGCAGATTCACCTTTTCTTGTTTTTCTTTTACCATATATAACTTCATTTCCTTGTTCCCAGTATTTTAACATATCAGGTATTAATTCTGGTGGATCTTGAAGATCAGCATCAATAATTACAACAGCATCTCCAGTTACTTCTTTGATTCCAGCTGTAACTGCAGCCTGATGCCCGAAATTTCTAGAAAAAGAGATTACCTTTACTTTTTCATTCTGTTGTGCTATTGCTTCTAAAATGTCTAAAGTTTTATCCTTACTTCCATCATTAACAAATATAATTTCATAATCATAATTTTCTATTTTTTCAAGAATTGCAACTACTCTATCATAACAAGTTTGTGCTACTTCTTCTTCATAATACATTGGTATAACAACTGATACTTTTTTCATTTTTACTTCCTTCTTTTCTATTTATTTTTTTTAAATACAAGTAATTTACTAAAAATATAGTTAAAAATTACTACCATTACTTGAGTTATAATTTTTGCTATAATATCATTAATATGTAATACTTTTACCATAATAGCAAAAGTACCTACATCACATAAAATTCCAGATACGACTCTAGCTCCAAAGAATGATATACATTCAATTACTAGAGCTTTTTTACCATCTGTTTTACTGTCAAAAACAAATAATTTATTAGTTATATATGCAAATAATACAGAACAAAACCATGCTATTCCACTACTTAGTACTTCTTCTATACCTATAACTTTGGTAAAAATAAAATATGTAACAAAATTAACAATTGTTGTTAATCCTCCAAATACTAAATAATTTATTATTTCTTTATATTTGATATATATATCTTTTATTGTTTTTAAACTAATTTTATTTTTATTTATATCTTCTTTCATTTTTTCTATCCTTTATATTTGTTCATACATTTCGCCTAATGGTCTTTCTTCATTAAGACGTTTTACTGCCTCAGCGAATAATGGTGCTATTGATAAAACAGTAATATTATCAATTCTTTTTTCCTCTGGTACAGGTACTGTATTTGTTAATACTAATTCTTTAATTCCAGAATGTCTAATCCTCTCAATAGCTGGACCAGATAAAATTCCATGCGTTGCTCCTGCATATATATTTTTTGCACCGAATTTTTGTAGTACTTTTACTGTTTCTATCATTGAACCTGCTGTATCAATCTCGTCATCAAAAATAATTGCATTTTTATTTGTTACATCTCCAATAATCGTACTTGCTATTGCTCTATCATCATTTCCCTCTCTTCTTTTATCTACTAATGCAATTGGGCAATTGAAAAATTGAGAATATTTATATGCTTTTTTAGAACTTCCTGCATCTGTTGCTACAATAACCATATCTTCTAAATTTTTCTTTTTAAAATATTTTTCTAGTATATTTTCTCCTGTTAATCTATCACAATTAATCCTAAAATATGCTTGTATAGCTGGATTATGAAGGTCACATGTTATAACTCTTGTAGCACCTGCTGCTTCTAAAATTTCTGCCATCAGTTTTGCTGTTATTGGCACACGAGGTTGATCTTTTTTATCTGAACGTGAATATGGGAAATATGGTAAAATTACATTAATGTTTTTTGCAGATGCTCTTTGAGCTGCATCTATTGTAATTAATAATTCCATAATTCTTTCATTGACAGGAGGTTTGGTTGTTTGCACTATATATACATCTTTTTGTCTTACCGTTTCCATAATTTGTACAAAATTATTGTCATTTTTAAATTTTTGGTGATTTATTTTTCCCATTTCTATTCCTAAATAATCACATATTTCTTTTGTAAATTCTTCTGCTGTTGGACATGCAAATATTTTTATATTGTTCATATTTATCAATCCCCTTTTTATAATTTCATGCATATAATATCACAAAAAAAACAAAAAGTATATAATTTTGACAAAATTATATACTTTTAAAATTATTTTAATGCTTTCCATTATTACTATTTTTTCTAATAAAGAATATTATTATTAAAATTACTATTATAATAACAACTATAAAGATAATCCAATTTATATTGCTTTCACTTTTAACTTCTGATTCTGCATCTGCATCTACTTGTACCTCTTCTTGCTGTTCTGGTTCTTCTGGCTGAACTAATTCTTCTTGTTTCTGTTCTTCTTGCTCTTGTATCTCTTCATTTACATATATTATATAAGTTCTTACTGTACCAGATTCTGCTATTACATCAATTCTAAATTCTTTTTGATTATCTTGTATTTGAATGGTACCTGCACCTTGTACAGTAGCTGTTTCATCATCTGGCTTTGCTATAATGTTAATTTTATTAGTGTTTAAACTTCCCTTTAGTACATATTCCATAGTTTGTTTGTCAAATTCAGGTGACATGTCATGTCCTTCTACTTGCAAACTTTCTAAATAGTTATTTGTAGATTTGCCAGCTGCACTTTCTAATTCTTTTTGTTGTTCTTTCATCATTTCCTGTGTTTCTGTTTCAGCTTGCTCATCATCATATTCTGCAAATCCTTTGCTACTATTTGGATCTGCATATACGATGCTAAATGTACTGATAATAACTAACATTACTAAAAACATTATTACTTTTTTTACATTTTTCATATTCTATTCCCTATTCTATTATTTTACTAAAAATTTAGATGGCATGAACCCTTGCTGACCATTTGATAATCTTACTCTATACCAATTATAGCCATCAATATTATTATAAGTTCCTTGATTTATTACAGTAACAGAAACATTATCTGCTATAGCTGTTACTAATCCTAAAGAAGTACTTGGTCCAACTCTTATATTGCATCCAATTCCATCTTGTGTTTTTACTTTTGCTGTATAATTACAATTTGTTACATCTTGTACTTGCTTTAAATATGTTCCAGACATGTATCCAATTTTTCCATCTGTTGTAATTACTTTATGCCAATTACTATTAACTCCTCTTTGTACAGATAATATTACTTCTCCTTTATTGATTAATCTTATTGTTTCAGATTTTTCATTTGCTTCTTTTCTAATCCATAATCCACCATTTGCTGTTACTTGCACATTTATTGGTGATGTTTCTTGATTATTTGAAGGTAATTGTGAGATTGTAGAACTCATTCCTTCATACATTGGTATAATAAATGTAAAGTTAGAATCAAGCTTATTTGTATTTGCATACATGCTTCTCAAAGTTGTTGATTCACTATAAGCAGCCATTAAATTTTGCATATATTGATGTGTATATAAACTTCCACCACTTCTTTTATCAATATCAAATTTATTTAAATACAATGTATTTTGATAATTTTCTAACCAATTCTTTTTGCAGAATTCAATACCACCTTCTAATGCTTTCTGCATTGTATTCCATCCATTCTTTTTAGCTGTTGCTAAGGCATTAGCATAAATTTGATCATATCCATTTCCACTAGCTCCTATGTTAAATGGATTATAATATGTTTTTCCATCTCCTCCTGGCATTCCTTTTCCAATTGTCGTTCCGCTTGAACCTTGCTCCTGTAATACTCTTGCTATGATATAATAAGGGTTTACATTTTGGTTCTTGCAAGCATTATCCACAGAAGTAGCATAATTTTGTAAAAATGTTCCGTTTAATTTTGTCTGTATTCCTTGTAAAGTGCATACACCATTTATATATTCATTTACATCTTGGAATTGAAATACATTGGTTTCATCTAAAAAGTTTCTTGGATCCATATAGTAAGCTGTTGCTTTTTGAGAAGCACAATACCATCCACTATCATACAATTTAGTTCCACAAGTAGAACATACCCATTCTCCGCCATAATTTTTTGGAACTAAATTTCTAGAATGAAGAGATGCTTCCCCTGCTATTACATCATCAAAACGTAAGCCTGTATAAACTAATTCAAAGTTCCAACCCGGATGCTTATTCATCAATGTTTCTATTTTTTCCTTGTATTTTGGATATTTAGCAGTGTCAATTTTTAACTCTGATGGTTGTACAAACTTAAATTTTTGAGAATTTCCTCCATGCCCTGTATAAATCTGTATATTAGTTCCATTTTTTGCATTACCACCATATAAATCTAAGTATAGTCCACTTGATTTTGAAATTATATAATAATAACCTCCACCAGCTTCTTTAATTATCCATTTTTGATTTTGAGAAGGAGGATTATATGCTGTATATTGGCATACATTACTTTCTGGTGTTTTTCCTCCAAATTCCACATCTAAAACTTTATTTGCATAAACAGATGTTATTTTATATGTACCATCTCCTAAGTATTTAACTTCAAATTTTTGTCTCTGTGCAACTTGTTTTTTATAAATTTGTATATTGGCATTATTAGATTTAGAACCTCCTTCTACATCTAATACATAGTCATTTGATACACCACTTGCAATAGAATAAATTCCATCTGATATTGTTTTGCTTCCTTGTAAGGTATCATTATTGTTGTTATTACTGTTATTATTAGTTTGTACAATTTTTTCAAATTTAAATTTTTGTGAACTTCCTCCGTGTCCTGTAAACATTTGTATATTTGTTCCATTAGCTACTTTTGCTCCATATACATCTAGATATAATCCATTACATTCTGATATTAAAGAATAAGTACTATCTGTATTCTTTTTTATAATCCATTTTTGATTTTTTGACATTGGATTATTTATTTTATATTGTTCTACATTCGTTTCATTGGCCTGTCCACTACCCTCTACATCTAATGATTTTCCAGAGTGTAATGCTGTTATTTGATAATATCCATTATCCAAATATTTTAATGTAAATTTTTGATTATCAGATGCATTATATTTATATAATATTACATTAGCTTTATCTGATTTTGATGCATTTGCTACATTTAATGCATATGCAGTATTAATAGCTGATTTTATAGCATAAGTACCATTTTCTAAAGTCTTAGTTCCTACTAATTGTTTTGGGTTTTCTGATTTTACTGTTTCTAATTTGAATCTCTGTGATTTTCCTCCATGCCCTGTAAACATTTGTATATTGGTCCCATTGGCAGCTTTTGCTGCATATACATCTAAATATAAACCATTACACTCTGACATAAAAGAATAGGTTCCATCAGCATTTTTCTTAATCTTCCATTTTTGATTTTTTGAAATCGGATTATTATTCTTATATTGTTCTACGTTTGTTTCAAGTGCTTTTCCACTACCTTCTACATCTAATGATTTTCCAGAATGTACTGCTGTTATTTGATAATATTCATTTCCCAAATATTTAATATTAAATTGTTGATGTGTTAATCCATTTTTCTTATATAAAGCTACATTAGCTTTATCTTCTTTTGAAGCTGCTGATACATCTAATACATATTGGTCATTTATGTCTGACTTTATCATATATACACCATCTGCTACTACTTGTGTCGCAGCAGATGAAATAATAGCATTTAATATGCTTACTTGCATCAAAGCAAACATAATAAATACTACTATAAATTTATATTTTATATTAAGTTTCATTTTTTATTCCCTCCTTGTTTTTCCCAAGCATATTTTATCACATTTTGTTGAAAAAGGGAATATTTTTTAATTGTTAATTTATTACATTTTAGTTACTATTCTATTACTGATTTATTTCAACCATTCTGGGTTTTCTAGGTACCAGTCAATTGTTTTTGCAATACCATCTTCAAATTTTGTCTTTGGTAACCAACCTAATTCTTTACTAATTTTAGTAGGGTCAATTGCATAACGATAATCATGTCCTTTTCTATCAGTAACATGTTCAATTAAATCTTCTGACTTTCCTAATCTTTGCAATATTAACTTAACTATTTCTATGTTTCTTTTTTCATTATGACCACCAATATTATATCTTTCTCCTGCTACTCCTTTATGAAAAACTATATCAATTGCTTCACAATGGTCTTCTACATATAGCCAATCTCTAATGTTTAATCCTTCTCCATAGACTGGTAATTTTTCATTTTTTAATGCCAACTTAATCATATGTGGTATTAATTTTTCATTATGCTGATATGGTCCATAATTATTAGAACAATTTGTTACATTTACATTCATTTTATATGTTTCTTTATAAGCTAATGCAATTAAATCAGAACTTGCTTTTGAAGATGAATAAGGGCTACTTGGCTTAATTGGTGATTTCTCTGTAAAATACCCTTCTTCCTTCAAAGAGCCATAAACTTCGTCTGTTGAAATATGTACAAATTTATTTGGACTTCCTTCTCCCCAAATTTGTTTTGCTGTTTCTAATAAAGTATGTGTTCCTATCACATTTGTTTGTGTAAATATAAATGGATTCTTAATACTATTGTCTACATGTGATTCTGCTGCAAAATGAATAACTCCATTGATATCATATTTGCTAAATATTTCTTTCATTTTTTCAAAGTCACAAATATCTGCTTGAATAAAAGTTATTTTATCCTGTACTTTTTTTAGATTATCTAAATTTCCTGCATAAGTTAATTTATCTACTACTACCACATTATAATCTGGATGTTTATTTACAAAATATTCTGCAAAGTTCGCTCCTATAAAACCTGCTGCTCCTGTTATTAATACATTTTTCATTTTTTCTTTTCCTTTCTTTTTATATTGCATTATAAATTTTTAAATAAGTCACTATTTTTTAACTCTTTCAAGGTAGGCCATTTAGCATCTTTTTCAGATGTTAACAAATTTTCTATTTGAATATCTCCTAAAGGCCATTCAATTCCCACTTCTGGATCATTCCAAGCTAGTCCGCCTTCTGCTTCATGATTATACACATCATCACATTTATATGCAAATTCAGCTTCGTCTGATAAAACTAAAAATCCATGCGCAAAACCTTTAGGAATCATAAACATTTTTTTATTTTCGTCTGAAAGAATTACGCCTTCCCATTTACCATATGTTTTACTTTTTGGTCTTAAATCTACTGCCACATCAAAAACTTCTCCTTTAAGAACTCTTACTAGTTTTGCTTGTGTATTTTCTTTTTGGAAATGTAAGCCCCTTAATACTCCTCTTTTAGATTTTGATTGATTATCTTGCACAAAATCATAATTTAGTCCTATGTCTTCAAAATCTGGTTTGCTATAAGTTTCCATGAAATATCCTCTGCTATCTCCAAAAACAGTTGGTTCTATAATACATACTCCTTCAATGGAAGTCTCGATTTTTTTAAATTTTCCCATCTATTTTCTCTCCTATTCTTAAATTACTTTATTATATCTTTTAAATATTTGCCATATTCAGTTTTCATATATTTATCTGCTAATTTTGATAATTGTTCTCCTGTTATCCAACCTTTTTGATAAGAAATTTCCTCTGGACAACAAACTTGTAATCCTTGTCGTTTTTCAATTGTTTGAACAAAACTTGCAGTTTCTAATAAAGCATCATGTGTTCCTGTATCAAACCATGTCATGCCTCTTCCAAATGTCTCAACATATAATTTATCATTTTTCATATATTCTTCATTTATAGAAGTTATCTCTAATTCTCCTCTGTCAGATGGTTTTATACTTTGCGCTATTTTTATTACATCATTAGTATAAAAATATAAACCTGGAACAGCATAATTAGATTTTGGATTTTTTGGTTTTTCTTCTATTGAAATCGCTTTTCCTTCTTCATTAATTTCTACTACACCATATGCTCTTGGGTCTTTTACTTGATATCCAAATATTGTTGATTCATTCTCTCTTTCATTTGCTCGTTTTAACATTTCCGCTAAATGAGAACCATAAAACATATTATCACCCAATATCATGGCAACATTATCTTCTCCTATAAATTCTTTTCCAATAATAAAAGCTTCCGCTAGTCCATTAGGTTTGTCTTGAACTTTATATTCAAATTCCATTCCCCATTGCTTTCCGTCTCCTAATAACTCTTGAAATACAGTTATGTCTCTTGGAGTTGAAATAATTAATACTTGTCTTATATTTGCTTCCATTAATACAGATAATGGATAATAAATCATCGGCTTGTCATAAACAGGCATAATTTGCTTTGATATAGCATGTGTTAATGGATATAATCTAGTTCCACTTCCTCCTGCCAAAATAATTCCTTTTCTTTTTTTCATTTTACATCTTTCCTTCTTTTTTTAGATATTTTTTTAGTGCTTCTTTCCATTCTGGAACTGTTACTCCTTGTTCTAATAATTTTTCTTTGGATAATTTTGAATTTTTTGGTCTTTTGGCTTGTGTAATTTTCATCATTTCAATATATTCCTCTGTTGTAACTGGATTTACTTTACAATTAACTCCTGCGTATTCAAATATTGTTTTTGTAAAATCATACCATGTTGTATATCCTTGATTTGTTGCATTATAAATTCCATATGGTATTTTCTTTTCAATTGCTTCACCTATAATATTTGCTAAATCTTCTGCATATGTAGGAGAACCATGTTGATCTGCTACAACACTAATTTCATCTCTTGTTTCTGCCAATTTCAACATTGTTCTAACAAAATTATTTCCTTCTCCATATAACCATGCTGTTCTAAAAATATAATATTTGTCTGTATTTTCTTTTATTTTTTCTTCTCCATGCAATTTTGTAATACCATATGCAGTTACTGGTGCTTTTGGATCTTCTTCTTTATAATCTTTTTCTAAATCTAATTCTCCACCAAATACATAATCTGTACTAATATGAACTAACACGCAATTATTTTTTTGGGCCGCTTTGGCTAAATTGGCTGGTCCTTCTCCATTAATTTTCTCTACAATATCTCCTGCTTCTTCTGCCTTGTCTACTGCTGTATATGCTGCACAATTTACAATATAATCTGGCTTGCATTTTTCTACAAATTCAAGAACTGCATCTTGATTTGTTATATCTAAATCTGCTACGTCTGTACAAATTAATTCATTACCCTTTAATCTTTCCTGTACTGATTTAGCAAGCATTCCATTTGCTCCTGTTATTAATATCTTCATCTTTTTACCTCCATTATTTTTATCTCTACTATAATATCATTAAACAAATAAAAGTACAAGTCTATAATTAATAACTTTGATAACATATATTCATATCTACACGTCCTTGAATACCCATCACTTGACCACTGCTTGTATATTGCCAAATTTCATAATGATATTTATAATCAGTAGGTTTACTAGCTGAACCTGTATAGTGTGCCAACCATATATTATATTGATTTAATTGTTCAACATTTAAATTATTATAAAACCAATTTTTACTTGCATAAATCATTGGTCTATATCCATTCTTTTTAATAGTTTCACAAAAAGCTTTACACACTGCTGTTCTTGTCTTTACATCTAAGATGTCTGCCCTTCCTGGTATATCTGCTCCAGAGCCTTCTGTATCAATAGCAATTGGATAGTCAATTTTATTTTCATAACCTGATTCTTTTATTTTATTTAAAGTCCAAATTGCTTCCTCCTCTGCTTCTTTCTCTGTTATTGCCTGTGTATAAAAATAAACTCCAACTTTTATCCCTGCTCTTTTAGCTTCTCTTATATTTTGTCTAAAATATTTATCTTCTGCAAAGTTACCATTTCTATATCCTCTATACCCAATTCTTATCATAGCATAATCAACGCCTGACCTTTTTACATATTGCCAATTAATCATACCACCATTAAATTCACTAACATCAATCCCTTTTCTTTGTGGTAAATTATTAAACTGGAATATTTGACTATCAGATTGATTTACTTTTTCTACTTGTACATTGCCATCACTAATATGTAAATATAAATTTTTTGATTTTGATTTTATTTTATAATAATTATGTCCTATCGTTTCAATAATCCATTTTTGATTTTCGCTATCAATATCTTCTTTTTGAACTACATTATTATCAGAAGTTACTGTTAATACTTTATTTGAATGCCTTGCTATAATTTTATAATACTCATTATCAGTACTTTCTACTCTAAATATCTGATTATTGCTACCATTATCAGTCCATAGTTGTATATTCCCATTATTTTCTAGTGAACTTCCATATACATCAAAAAATTTATTTTTATTTGCTTTATTAGATATTTTATATGAGTCATTATTAATTATATTAATAGGTAATAATTGAAACTTTTGTGAATTTGAATCGTTACTATACCACAATTCTACATTAGTTCCATTACTGCTTACTTGTCCCCCTGTTACATCCAAACAAAGTCCACTTTGTTTAGATATAATATTATAATATCCATCTCCACAATCCTTTAATAGCCATTGTTGATTATCTGAACCAGTATATGCATATTGTACAACATTAGCTCCTGGATTTATATTTTGATTTTGTACACATAGTGATTTAGCTGAATGTACGGCAATTATTTTATAATAATTTGTACCATTTATCTTTGTTATTTGATATTTTTGATGTTGCATTTTTGTATTGTTCCAAATTAATAAATTAGCTGAATTATCATAACTAGCTCCAGTAATATCAAAGCATGTATTACCCTTTGTTATGATTTGATAAACACCATCATTAATTTGCTTAATATCATCTTTTGGAGTTTCATTTACTAATATAAACTTTTGTGTCATAGAATTATTTTTTTCATTTAATTGTAATGTCTGTCCATCTTTTATATTTGCATCTGGCACAGTAATATATAAGTTTCCACATTTTGAAACAATTGAATAGATACTTTCTGAATCTTTCCTTAATATCCACCTTTGTGTATCCAAATCCTTGTCGTCTTCTTGTATTATTGCGCTTCCAACATTTACTCCTTGCACAGTCAATACTTTATTTGATTTTTTTGAAACAATTTTATAATATCCATCATTTGTATAAACTATATCATATTTTTGATGTAAACTATTATTATTCTGCGACATTTGGACTATTGCACCATTTTCCGTGCTTCCACCATTTAGCTCCATCACTTTTTGATTATTTATTTTACTTAGAATTTGATAAGTGCCATCTTCTAATGTTCTAGTTCCTTTTTCCATTTTATATTCTTCAAAAACAAATGTCTGTGAAGCTTTTCCATGGAAATTATAAGTTTGAATAGTAGCTCCTACTTGCGTGCTTCCTTCATTTACATCTAAAGCTAATCCGTTGCATTTTGCTATCAATGAATAAGTACCATCACTATTTTTTTGAATTATCCATTTTTGTGATTCTCCTCCATGTTTTGTGAACTGTTGAACAATTGCTTTATTTTTACCGCTTCCATATTTAACATCTAATGCTTTTCCAGTATGTAAAACCAATATAGTATATGTACCATCATTATTATAAGTAACTTGAAATCTTTGGCTATTTACATTTTTGTTTACTCCTGTTTTTATTGGTACTTCATCACCTTTTTCATTATTTGGAACCTCTAATAAACGATTTTCTGCCACCTTAGAATAAATTTGATATATTCCATTTTTTATTGTCTTTTCACCTGTTGTTATTACTTTAGAAAATTTAAATCTTTGAGATGCTTTTCCATGACCTTTATAAACTTGAATATTTTGTCTATCATTTCCCTGTCCTTGATATACATCTAAATATTTTCCATTAGATTTTGAAATAATATTATAATATCCATTTTCTGAAGGTTTTATATACCATTTTTGATTATCTCCTCCATGTGATGTATATTGGCAAACATTTCCATTACTAGTAGCACTTACATCTAACACTTTATTTGAATGTAACGCAAAAAATGTATATGTTCCATCATCATTTAATTTAACTCGAAATTTTTGATTGTTCTGATGCCCACGCTCATAAATTTCCACATTAGCATTATTGCTTTTATTTGAACCTTCTATATCAATTACTTTAGTTCCATTTACACATGTGTAAATTTCATATATACCCTCTTCAATATTTTGCACAGCACCATTTATTTGTACACTCATTGTCTGTAGTTCATTTACTTTTTGATTAATGTCTTCTTTTTCAACATTTTCTGTTTCAGTTTCTTTTGGTTCAACTTCCTCTTGTTCTTCTTTGTTTTCAATATCTTGAGTCTTAATGTTTTGAGTCTCAACTTTTTCTGTTTGCTCTTCTAGTTGTTCTTTTGATTGTATCTCATTTTGCTGTGTTTCTTCTATATCTTTTTCTTCTTTTTCTATTATTTTGGTATCTTCTACTTTTTCTTCCACTATGTCATTTGTATTATCAATAGCCAAACTATATGTAGAAAGAAATGTAGGTATCAAAATAACTAATATCAATATAATAGCAACTATTTTTTGTTTCATAGTTATTACCTCCATATTTCATCTTTCACTATCTTTCACAGCTACAATACTGTCAAATCCATAATAAGTTGACATATACATATTTGTTAAATATTCTTTTGAACTTTGTGGTGAAAAATCCACCAATAAATTAAACTTTCCTAACTCTGCTATCTTATCAGTATGCTCAAATGCAGATAAAACAACATCTTTTTGATTTTGCATTTTTGCTATATTAATTTCGGTTGCAATTTTCTCTTTGTATGGTAACATATAATTTTGAGCAACAGAAACATTCTTCAATAATTTATATCCAATTCCAATTGTAACTATAATTTGAAAAATGATAACTGTTTTCTTAAATCCTAAGTTTTTTACTATATATTCACTATTTGCAAGTATTCCAACCATAATAAGTGTTTCATATGGCAATGTAGCTCTAACTGGAAATTCATTAATTAAAAGCATTGGCAATAATGCAATAATAACAGGTAATATAAATATAATTTGTGATTTTAGCATTGTTTTCTTTGTTATGTTATCTTGTTTTTGTTTTATTATTGCTAAAATAATTATAGTAGTAACATAAATTGCAGTTAATGGTGACATATATAATAAATTTTTAAACATGTTATAAAATCTTTCAGTAGATGCTTGTGTACTATTTAATCTTGAAAAATTTCCTGGTGCAAATATTAATAGCATTGATCCTATTCCAAATAAAATAACACTTGTAAAAATAACTGCTTTTTCCCTTTTAGAGTATTTTAAAACTTTTTTAATATTTAGTATTCCTATTACAATAATAAAACTTCCTAATACAAAAGCTGTATTTTCCTGCGACCATCCACTAAAAAAGCTCAATCCAAACAATAGCCACATTTCTTTTTTACTTATCTTTTTATCTAACATAATGATTTGGTAAAAATAATACATAACTCCTAGCATAAGTGTGGCTGTCCATAAATAATTTATACTTCCTGATAGCCATATGAATTTTTCTCCTGCTGCACCAATAAAAAATAAACACAGACATATTGCAAGACTGATTTTAAAATAGTTTGGATTTTTATAAACTATGCAACCTATAAAAACAACAAATATAGCAAATATTATCGGATTTAATAATTCATAAATCCATGTACCACCATACAATATGGTTTGAATTGTGGTAAGTACTGGAATTCTTCCTGTCCATTTTTCATATAAAATAGTTTGTGAAGTTATTATATCTCTAATACCTGATAATCGTTGGTTTGTCCAAGTTATATGACTATAATTGTATTCATCTGCTGCTGGCATATATGATTTTCCTATTAAATAAATAACAATCATAAATACTATCAATAAAAAAATACTCAATTTATTCTTTTTCAAACTCTCCATATTATCAAACCTCTTCTTTTACATTTCTTATTTCATAATGACTAGAATGTCTACTAAAGTTTATATTATAATAAGGGTCTCCTTCCTCATAAATTTTTTTCCATTTATTTTGGAATGTCTTAATGTCATCTTCAAAACGTGCTACTTTTTCTGGTGTATCTTCATATCCCCTTGTTTTTGACTCATAATGTATAACAGTAACAAATGGGTCATACACAATTAATTTTCCAGTTTCTCGTATTTTTAAACAAAAATCCAAATCATTAAAAGCCACTGGCATGCTTTCGTCCATGTATCCCACTTCTTCATATATAGATCTTTTAGACATCATACAAGCTGCTGTAACAGCACTAAAATCTTGTATTGAACTTTCACGTGCAAAATATCCGTGCAAATGTCTTGGTAATCCTCTAAATAAATGAGTTGCTACTCTATCTACTCCAAATACAATTCCTGCATGTTGTATGGTATTGTCTGGATAAAATAATTTCACTCCTACAGCTCCTACATCTTCTCTTGAGCAAAATCCCAACATATCTTCCAACCAATCTTCTGTTTCAATTTCTGTATCATTATTTAGTTGTACAATAAAATCTCCATCTGAATTTTTTACTCCATAATTAATTATTTTAGAATAATTAAAACCAGTTTCTGGATATTGTAAGATTTTTATTTTTGAATTTTGTTCTAATTCTTTATAATATTCTTTTATGTCTTCTGTTTCACTATTATTTTCTATAATTACAATCTCATAATTTTCATATGTTGTTTTTTCCAAAATTGATTTAATACATTTTTTTAATATATCTTTTCCATCTTTATTAGGTATCAAAATAGAAACTTTTGGATGTCCTTCAAAATGATATCTAATTCTATATGTTCCAAGACTTGCTCCATGTTCTACTGTTGCTTTTATTCCTTGCCTTTTCAAATGATCTCTGATTGCTGGAATACCTGCTTCAAATGCATACGGTTTTGATTGTACTTCTGCTTGGGCTGTTGAATTTGGATGTACTCTCCAATGATACAATACCTTTGGTATATGTATAATGTTTTTAGTTAATTCAGATACCCTTAAAATAATGTCAAAATCTTGTGCTCCATCATATTCGCTTCTTTCTCCTCCAAGTTTGTCCATGAGTTCCTTTTTAAATATACTAAAATGACATATATAGTTATTTGTTCGCAAGAAATCCAAAGAAAAGTCTGGTTTAAAATGCGGATTAAATCTTGGTTTATCTAATGTTGTAATTTTATCTTCATCTGTATAAATAAACTCTACTTCTGGATGCTCATTAATACATTTTACAATTTCATATAATGAAAATACAGGTAATAAATCATCATGGTCAAAAAGAGCAATGAAATCTCCTGTTGCCATTTTTATGCACTCGTTTGTATTTCCTGCAATCCCTTTATTTTCACCGATAAATTTATACTTTATTCTTTCATCTTGTTCATATATACTTTTTAAAGAATCATCCTGTTTAGGGCTTCCATCCGCTAAGCAAAGTTCCCAATTTCCATAAGTTTGGTTTATTAAACATTCAACTAACTCTTTGAAAAAAATATATGGTGTATTATACATTGGTACTAAAATGCTTATTTTAGGAGAATAATCAAATTTTGTCATCCTTTGTTTTTCAATGTCCTCCTCTGTTGGTTCAGTAGCCTTTATCAATTCGTTATATATTTTGTTCATATCCATTATAATTGGTTCTTTTTTCTTTATTTTTTGATATATTTTTTTAATTGTTATTTTTAGCCCTTGTTCTTTAAATGTATAATATGTTAGTTTCATATATATCAATGTTGCTCTTAAAAACTGTCTTATTTTTGTATTTTCTGGAAATAGTCTATCTCTTATCCTCATTATTTTCTCCTTTTTTTCTCATTTTTCGTAATGGTTCCGTTATTTTCCATGAAGTAGAACTTTCTATTTGGTTTATTTGTTCTTCTCTTTTTCTTAACAATTCAATTGTTTGCTCTATATTTTCCTCCAAAAAATTAATTCTAGCATCTTTTTCATTTAAAAGTTTTTTGCATTCATCTGTTATTTGTTGCTTTTCAGCTTTTAATGTTTCTATGTCTCCCAACATTTTCTCAAATGTATATGCTTGTGTATGTCTATCCCATATTTGACTGTCTCTTGTCTTTTCTTGTAATTTATTATCTAATTGCTCAAATAACTTTAATTGTTGTTCAGTAATTCCAAGTCTTTTCCATATTTGTTCAATATCTATTAATTTTTTTAAATCTCTCGTATATCTGATAGAACGATAATAAATATATTCTAATGGAATTCCTTCTTCTACCCATTCTTGGTCATAGAAAAAAAACTGATTATTAATATAAAAAGCATTTTGAAAAATTAAATCCCATAATCCAAATTTTATAAATGTTAAATTTTCTATATCACTCAATTCATATGGAATATTATATTCATCAAATAAATTTTTTTCAGATTTATCATTTTCTAATTTTTCTCTTATTTCTTGAAAAAATTGTAACATTAATTGTACTGCCTCTTCTTTTTTTCCTTCTTTTATTAGCTTTATAATGTCATTATCTAAAGTTTGTTTTTCTTGTTGATATTGGCTTATTAATGTATCACCTTCATAACTATCCAAAGTTTTAAATCCCAATTCTTGTAATTTATCTATATTAGCTTTTATTTGTTCTATATGATTTTGAGACATTGCATTTCCTGCTGTTTTATATACCTTATCACCTTGAATTATAGTTTTTATGCTATACTCTGATTTTCTTATATTAGAAAAAGCAATTAGTTTAATATTAAGTTCTTCTAACGGTTGTTTACTGCATTCTATAAAATAAGAATTTGAAAATATTTTAAATAATTCTGCATCTTGCTCTAATATGTTTAAAAATATTTCATTTTGTGGTTTTAATATAAAATCTTCTTTGCTATATAATGGAATATTTCTCGTTATAGTTTCTTGATTTGGTAAAAATTCGTCTGTGAAAATAACGTTTGTATTTTCAACATCTGGTAATGGATAAAAAAATCTATAATATTTTAAATCATTAACATTTAATAATTCTTCTAAATGTCTTCTGTTTAATAGTTTATTAACATCCACTGTTTCTGTCTTTTCGCACAGATTTTTTACTCCAAGCTTATTATTTATGGTAAATAAGATTTTTCCATTTTCTTTCAAATATTTTTTGGCATATTCTATTAATTGCTTTGTATCATCATCTATAAGTTTCATTATAACAACATAATCATATTGTTCTTCTATTCCTTCTAGTTTATCTGTCATTTTTAATATAGTTGAATTTGGTTTGAATGGATACCATTTTATGATATTTTCTTGTAATTTATCATTTTGCATCCTTGTCTTCCTCCCCTTCTATCCTACTAATTTTTTAAAAACTTCTATTTCATTTAATTTTTCCCATGGACATTCTATCTTATTCTCATAATCTAAATATTTTCTTCCAAAATGTCCACCATTACATGTTTCTGTATAAATAGGATTACGTAATTGTAATTTTTCTATAATCCCTCTTGGTGATAAATCAAAGTTTTCATAGATAGATTTTATAATTATTTCTTCATCAACCTTATTTGTCCCTTTGCAATCTAAGTAAATTGAAATTGGTTGTGCAACACCAATAGCGTATGATAATTGAATTAAGCACTCTTTTGCTATTCCTGAAGCTACAATATTTTTTGCTAAATATCTTGCAATATATGCTGCACTTCTATCAACTTTTGTAGGATCTTTACCAGAAAATGCTCCCCCACCATGTGGAGCATAACCACCATAAGTGTCTACTATAATTTTTCTACCTGTTAATCCTGCATCTCCTTCTGGTCCACCAATTACAAATCTTCCAGTTGGATTTATTAATACTTTAAAATCCGTATTTAATTGATACTTTTGAGCTACTTTTACCATTATTTCATTTTTAATATATTCTTTAAATTTTTTTTCATCATAATCCTCTGCATGTTGAACTGACATCAGAATTGTATCAATTCTAGTATCTTTCCCTTCTTCATATTCTAAAGTTACTTGTGATTTCATATCTGGACCAGCATAAATAAATTTTCCATCATGTCGTAATAATGTTGCTGTTCTTACTAAATCTTGTGCAATAGTAATTGCAAGTGGCATATATTCTGCCGTTTCACAATTTGCATATCCAAACATAATTCCTTGGTCTCCTGCACCACCGTTATCCACTCCTTGTGCAATGTCTGGTGATTGTTTGCTTAATAAGTTTAGAACTCTTGGTGTATATGTGTATCCAATTTGTTTAATTGTATCTTTAACTATCTGTTCTACATTAATATTTGCTTTTGTTGATATTTCTCCTGACAAAATAATAAATTCGTCTTTTGCCATAGTTTCGCACGCTACTCTTGCATTTTTATCTTCTCTTAAACAAGCATCTAAAATACTATCTGATATCCTATCACATACATGATCTGGATGTCCAATTGATACTGCTTCTGATGTAAATAGATTTCTTTTCACTTTATTCCTCCTATTTTTTCTAATTTATAGTTTATCAATTCCTACTCCGGAAATTATCTCTAACGTTAATCTTTCAATTGTGTTTTCATCATATTTATTTAAATTATCCTTTTCATAAATAAAATCTTTATTTTCTGCTATTTTATCATATTGACTATGCCATCCTCGTTGCTGTTTTTCTTTTTCAAATCTTGGTAATCTATCCTTGAAAATCTTTTTTTGAGCTTGTTCAACATTTCTTAACGGGTAATGTTTATTTATGATTTTTATTGGATATATTTTTTGATTTTCAAACTTTACTACATGTCCTCCCATACTTACCAAATCAATATTATTACATTTTTTCCACGTTTTTATTTGAATAAAACGAGAAGGTTTTCTACCTATTTCAAAATAAGTATCTTTGGAAAAAATATCATCATTTTCATCTGTCATTCTAAAATCCAAAACAGTTGTATTAATTGCATTATATCCAAGTGAATCTACAAAACATATCATATCTGATAATGTAACATTATCGGGATATGGTGTTATTCTTATTTCATCTGAATCATAATGTATAAACCAATCATAATCCAATTTTTTTGCTAATTCTTCTGTTTTTTGAAGTTGTTTTGCCCATTCATAAGAATTTTCTTTTGGTTTTTCTGATGGAAATTTTTCTAAATGTATTCTAGTCGGATACTTTAATTGCATTTTTTTTGCTATATCATAAGTTTTATCTGTTGACCAATTATCCAGTAAATATATGTCAACATCTTGTTCCAATAAATGCTTTATTGTTGTTTCAATAACATCTTCTTCGTTAAATGTATGTATAATTGCTAAAACTTTTAAGCGTTTATTTACTTTTTTATATTCAAATTTTTTACCTAAAAGCATTATTACTTTTCGTAAATTTTTATCATCGTAATTTGTATATCCAACAATTATATTTTTATTAATTGATTGTGAGTATCTTTTTACATCTTCTATTTTTATCGATGATTCGAATTCTACCACTATTTGTTCTGAATATTTTCTTAGCATATTTAAGTGTTTCTCTACAATTTTATTTAGCTGTTTTATTTGAATATATACTATGCTCTTTTTTAATTTGCTTTTATTTAATAATAACCATATGACAAATTTATTTTTCTCGAACATTGCATGATATTCAATCCCCTTTTGACATATTTTATTTATGTCATCTACTTCATATCCTTGTTTTAGAAAAGCAACTATGTTTTCATTGTTTTCTAAATCACTTAGATATTTTATAAATCTAAATATGTTATATTTATCATTTTTTAGTTGTTTTTCTACCTTCATTATATCCTCCTGTTTATATTTCTTCTATGTCAATATCCTTTTCTTCAATAAATGCAATTCCATATTGTTTTTCCTCTAATTGTTCAGCAACAGAAAAAATTAATATATTGTCCATTCTGCAAACAACATCTGACATTCCTGGAACACCATCATCTAAACTAAATGATAATCCATATTTTCCATTATTTAGTTTTGGAATGCTAAATTTTAAATGAATTTTATATGTCTTATTCGCTTTTAATTCTGGGATTTTATTTCTTAACATAAATGTATTAAAATGAAAAATTGGCAAACCTCCAGCATGATTTATCGTTAATCCAAACATAGGATTTTGAATGTCTTCATAAACTTCTACTGTTAGTGTTAAGTCTTGATTTTTTTGCCATTTATCAACTATTGTGTCCCCACTACTAAGTAAAGAATAATTATATTTGCTAATAAATGCTTTATTATTTCCTAGTTTAGATGGACGATTAGTTTTTTCTATGTCAATATCTATACTACCCTCTTGTTGTTTGTCATTTTGTTCAATATAACCATGTGTCATATATACATTATATTTTTTAGTTACTTCTCTTACTTCTCCATCCATATGGATTTTACCGTCCATTAACCATATAGCTCTATTACATAATGACATTATAGATTCTGAACTATGTGAAACATATAAAATAGTAATTCCTTTTTCTATCATTTTTTTCATTTGTTTAATACATTTTAGCTGAAATGCCATGTCTCCTACTGATAATACCTCATCAACAATTAAAACATCTGGATTTACATTGATTGCACAAGCAAAAGCAATTCTAGCAAACATACCAGAAGAATATGTTTTTACTGGTTGATATAAGTGTTCTCCAATATCAGCAAAATCAATTATATCTTGTTTAGTAAGTTCTATTTGTTCTTTGGTTAGTCCCATTACTTCACCATGTTGATATATGTTTTCTTCTCCTGTTAATTCTTGATTAAATGCTGTTCCTAATTCTAGAAGAGAACTAATTCTTCCTTTTACTTCTATAGTTCCAGATGTTGGTGTTACTACTCCTGTTATCATTTTTAATAAAGTAGATTTACCCGCTCCATTTCGTCCTAATATTCCTACGATTTCACCTTTTTTAATTTCTAAATTTAAATTATTTATTGCATCAAAATTTCTATGTTTTTGACATTTTGGCAATATTGCTTCTATTAATCTATCTTTTTTTCTAGCATACATTTTATAACTTTTGCATAAATTTTCTATCTTAATTACAGTTTCGGCATTTTCATTGCTTTCTGATTTCATTTTTAATTTCATTCCTTCCTATAACTTATCTTTTTTTCATTAATCTTAAAATCAACCATCTTATTTTAAATAACGGTTTTCCTATAATAGGCAAATTCATAATAATAAAATTTTCAATAAAATAAGTAAATGTTTCTGATTTATATAATTGATAAAAAATTTTCCAATTCTTAAAGTTAATTAATTTCTTCTGTTTTAATGTTTTAAAATAATTTAAAGCATTTCGATTCAATTCTTGCATTTCTTTTGGAAATTTATCATTATTTTCCTCATAAGTCTCAAAAATTCCTAATTTAACATCAATAAGAAATTCTCTTACAGGCTCCATTTTTGTATATTTATGTGTTATTTTGGTTGCTCCGACCTGATTATCTCCATGTTGTCTATATTTTATATATTTTTCTTGTATATAGGCTAATTTTCCATTAATAGAAGACATTATACCAATCCAATGGTCATGAATAGAAAATCCTGATTTTATTGGAATAGGCAAAACCCATGATATGGTTTCCTTTTTTGCTAATATTGTACAACCTGTTACACAATTGTACAAATAGTTTATGTCTTTTTTGTTTATATTATTTTTAATTTTTCTACTGATATGCATAAAATCATTGTAAGATGGATATATGGTATTTAAATTTTCATCCACTACTTCTAAATCTCCAAAAACTAAGTCAGCATCATTTTGCTTCAATGTATCTATTGATTTTTGTACTTTTTCAGGTAACCAATAATCGTCTTGGTCACATAGCATATAAAATGGATTTTCTACTTTTTTAAGTAAAAATTCTATATTTTTTACTACTCCTAAATTTTTTTCTTGAAAATATATTTCTATTCTTTTGTCTTTTTCTTTATATTTTTTTAGTATGTCAGTAGTATTATCACTTGAATTATCATCAGATATAATTATCCTTATATTTTGATAACTTTGCTCTAGTAAACTTTGTAATTGCTGTTCTAAATATTTTTCTCCATTATAAGTAGGCATAATAATATCTATTGTTGACTCATCTTCCATTTTTGTATTCTCCTCTTATTTTGATTATAATACATCAGCAAAATCTTTTTTATTTTTCTTAAAAATATAATTTCCCCATATAAACAATATAATTGTAATTACCCAGAATATAAGTGTATAAATTCCATGTCCTTGTGTTACAATGTTTCCCTCCATAAAGCAATTTCTAAATCCAGTTACTAAATATGTAAATGGCATGCACTCTAATAGTCTTAATATAATTGGATGTTCAGCTACCATAGATAAGTTCCAAACAATTGGTGTAAACCAGAAAAATACTTGCATAACAATTCCTAATAAATTAGAAAAGTCTGGTACTAATGTGACAATTGCTGATGTGAATCTTGTAAATGCAATTAAAAAGCAATATGCAGCAAATATGATATATACCATCATTATGATATTAGGTATAAAACCATAAACTATGCATATTAATGTTGCAATTAAAATAAGAAAAATTGTTACAAATGAGTTTCCTATTAATGATATAATTGGAATAACATCTACTGGAAATACTACTTTTTTTACTAGATAACTATATGCTCTAATTGAATTACTTGTACTTATTATTCCATCATTAATACACATCCACATTGCCATTCCTGGCATAAACCATACGATGAATGGTGAACCATTTGGTCCTACTTGTTTGAAAATAAATTGAAATACAATTACGTACATCATCATAAATACAAATGGTTGTAAAAATCCCCATATGCTTCCTAGACTTGTATTTGCAAATCTATTTTTAAAATCATTTTTTCCTAATTGCCAAGCTAATGTTTTATTTTTATATATCGTTTTTATAAATTCCATAATGACCTTCTTTCTTCCTTTTATATAACTCATTTTTCCTATCTATTCTACATTTAAATAGGCTTTTTGTCAATTGTTTTAACTACATTAAATAAAGTTCAGATTAAATAAACTATTATAAAAATTTTAGGCTAGATAGTAACAAATGGCAGTAACTTAATTACCGCCATTTGTTTATTTGAATTGATTATCAATTTCTTTTAGAATAACATCATGTGCACTTCCTTCTGCAATACTTACTTCTGAAACTAATGTTAATCTTGCTTTATCATGAAATTCTGGAATACTAATGCTTCCACAATTACACATAGTAGATTTTATTTTTGCTACTGTAATAGCTAAATTATCTTTTAGTCTACCAGCATAAGGAATATAAGAATCAACTCCTTCTTCAAAAGAAAGTTTTTTGTCTCCT
>CANQES010000011.1 GCA_947595555.1 uncultured Clostridia bacterium
AATTTTTAATAAAGATTTGTGCCTTCCGCAGACGAGCTAAGCGAAGGCAAGGAAGGAATGAGATTAATAATGAAAAATATAACTGTAAAAAATTTATACCAAAATACTGAAGAATATAAAAATAAAGAAATCACTATTGAAGGTTGGGTAAAAACTGTAAGAGATTCTAAAACATTTGGATTTATTGAATTAAATGACGGAACATTTTTCAAAAACGTTCAAATTGTTTTCAATGATAAATTAAATAATTTTGAAGAGATTTGTAAACTAACTATTAGTTCATCTATTCATGTAACTGGTCATTTTATCCTAACAGAAAACGCAAAACAGCCATTTGAAATACAAGCAACTGCTATTGACATAGAAAGTCTATCTGATAGAGACTATCCTCTTCAAAATAAAAAACATTCTTTTGAATATCTAAGAACTATTGCACACTTACGTCCAAGAGCAAATACTTTTAATGCTGTTTTTCGTGTTAGAAGTGCTTTAGCATATGCAATTCACAAATTCTTTCAAGAAAGAGGTTTTGTCTATGTCAATACACCTATTTTGACAGGAAGTGATGCTGAAGGTGCTGGAGAAATGTTTAATGTCAACTCATTTAATTTACAAGATATTCCTAAAAATGATAATGGTGAAGTTGATTTTTCTCAAGATTTCTTTGGTAAACCTGCACACCTAACAGTAAGTGGACAATTAAATGCTGAAACTTTTGCACAAAGTTTTTGCAATGTTTATACTTTTGGTCCTACTTTCCGTGCTGAAAATTCTAATACCGTAAAACATGCTGCTGAATTCTGGATGATTGAGCCTGAAATCTGCTTTGCTGATTTAAAAGATGATATGGATTTAGCAGAAGATATGATTAAATATATTTTTCAATATGTGCTAGATAATTGCCCAGAAGAAATGAAATTTTTTAATAAGTTTATTGATAATGGATTATTAGAAAGATTACATCATGTAATTTCTTCTGACTTCGTAAGAATTAGTTATACTGATGCTATTAAAGAATTAGAAAAACATAATGATAATTTTGAATTTAAGGTTTCTTGGGGTGTAGATTTGCAAACTGAACATGAAAGATATTTATGTGAAAGTATTTTTAAAAAGCCAGTTTTTGTTACTGATTATCCAAAAGATATTAAAGCCTTTTATATGAAACAAAATCCAGATGGTAAAACTGTTGCAGCTAGTGATTTATTGGTTCCTGGTATTGGAGAAATTATTGGTGGTAGCCAAAGAGAAGAAAATTATGATAAACTACTAAATCGTATGAAGGAACTAAATATGCCTTTACAAGAATACTCTTGGTATTTAGATTTAAGAAAATATGGAAGTTGTAAACATGCTGGTTTTGGTTTAGGTTTTGAAAGAGCTATTATGTATTTAACCGGTATGCAAAATATTCGTGATGTAATTCCATTTCCTAGAACACCAAAAAATTGTGAATTTTAATAAAAAGAAAGTCGCCACTGAAAATATGTCTTTTCAGTGGCTTTTTTTTAGTACCTCTGGAGTCTATTAGACTCCTTTTCAACAGTTTTGATGAGCTCTTCGAGCTCCGCTGTCGAAAACGGAAGATTTTTTGCTTCTACTGCTTGCCGGGCAAGCCATGGCGCCTGTCCTCTATAATGCATCTCCCATGCAATGGCCTTTGCCTTCCTTTGAACATCTTCTTTTACCATTTTTTTCCTTTCTACCTAGCTGAAATACTGCCAGGATTTTTTTGCTAAACCTATAGTTACTTATATTTTAACATATTTTACATAATTTTGCAAATTTATAAATTTAATTTTCCACTTTGCATACTAACTTGCACTATATGTTAAAAATGAAAAATATATTTTGTTCATTTCGTTCAAAAAAAACTTGTAACTTAAAAAAATGAGCCTCTTTCACGAAAAAAATAACTTATTTATCTATTTTGAATGAATTATTTGTGTGACTGAAGTAAGTTTAAGAATTCTTAAATCATTTTATGGAAAGCGTTCAATTTTATATTGGAAGGGTGCCATAAAATGATTTTAGAATTCTTTTACTTATGGAAGAAACCAAAGAATTTATGAAAAATCGATAAATAAGTTATTTTTCGTGAACATCCCTCATTTTTTTAATAACAAGTTCTATTTTTCTCGACATTCAAGCAATATATTTTTCATTTTTAACATATAGTGCAAGTTAGTATGCAAAAATGGAACTTAAATTTCTTTTCCATAATATGCATCTAATAAAATTTGTTTTAATTCTTCTACTAATGGTAATCTTGGATTAGCTGTTGTACATTGGTCTTCAAAAGCTCTATCTGCAAGCATATCCACTTTTGCTAAAAATTCCTGTTCATCAATTCCAGTCTCTTGCAAAGATTTTGGAATATTCAAATGCTGATTCATCTCTTGAATTTTCCTAATCAAACTATTAATTCCTTCTTCTTTACTATTAGCTTGTAGACCTACTTTTTTAGCCAATTCATAATACTTTTCATCTGCAATAAAATATTCATATTTAGGGAAAGACACAAACTTACTTGGCTTTGAACTATTATATCTAATCACATAAGGCAAAATAATAGCATTAATTCTACCATGTGGCAAATGAAATTCAGCTCCAAGTTTATGAGCTAGAGAATGATTAATTCCCAAGAAGGCATTTGTAAATGCCATACCTGCAATAGTACTTGCATTATGCATTTTTTCTCTTGCTAATCTATTTGTTCCATCATCATATGCCATTTCCAAATATGTCATAACAATTTCCGTTGCTTTTTCTGCCAAACCATCTGTATAATCAGATGCCATATTAGACACATAAGCTTCTATTGCATGTGTTAGTACATCCATTCCAGTATCTGCTGTTACAGATTTTGGTAAACTCATTACCAAATCTGGGTCTACTATAGCTACATCTGGTGTTAATTCATAGTCTGCTAATGGATATTTTTTATTTTTCTCCTTGTCAGTAATAACTGCAAATGATGTTACTTCTGACCCAGTTCCTGATGTTGTTGGAATTGCAACCATTTTACATTTAGTACCTAATTTAGGAAACTTATAAGTACGTTTCCTAATATCCATAAATTTCAATTTTAATCCTTCTACATCTGCATCTGGATTTTCGTAAAATAACCACATTCCCTTTGCAGCATCTATTGGACTTCCTCCACCAATAGCGATAATCACATCTGGCTTAAAATTGTTCATTACTGCTACACCCTTTTTAACTGTATCAAAAGAAGGGTCTGATTCTACTTCACTAAATATTTCAGAATGCACATGTTTATGTCTTTTTCTCAAATGATATAAAATTTTATCAACATATCCTAATTTTATCATGCCTTCATCTGTTACAATAAAAGCCCTTTCAATGTCTGGCATCTTTTCTAAATATTGAATTGAACCTGCTTCAAAATATATTTTTTCTGGAATTTTAAACCACTGCATATTAACTCTCCTTTTCGCAACTCTTTTTATATTAATTAAATTTACAGATGATACATTTGCTGTTGTTGAGTTTCCTCCAAATGAACCACATCCTAATGTAAGTGATGGCATATTAGTATTATAAATATCACCTATTGCTCCATGAGTTGATGGAGAATTTACTATAATCCTTCCTGCCTTCATTGTTTTCGAAAATCTTAACGTTATATCTTTATCTTCACAATGAATTACAGCAGAATGTCCAAGTCCTCCAAATTCTAACAATCTTTCTGACTTTTCAATTCCTTCGTCTTCATTTTCAACAATGTAGTAAGTTAATACTGGACTAAGTTTTTCTTTTGAAAATGGATAATCCCTTCCGATTCCTTCTTCATATACTACTAATACTTTAGTATCTTTTGGTACTTCAAATCCTGCCTCTTTTGCAATTTGATATGGAGATTGCCCCGGTACATGAGATTTTAATTTGTAACCATATTCTTCGTTGTATTCAAACATGCTTGAAGCTAATTTATTTTTTTCTTCTGGATTTACAAAGTAGCAACCTGCTTCTCTCATTAATCTTTCAAATTCTTCATAAATGTCTTTATCAACTAAAACTGCTTGTTCAGAAGCACATATCATTCCGTTGTCAAAAGCTTTTGATAGTACTAAATCATTCACAGTTGTTTTTAGTTTGGCTGTTTTGTTAATATAGCATGGAACATTACCAGGCCCTACTCCTAAAGCTGGCTTTCCACACGAATAAGCAGCTTTTACCATGCCCGTTCCACCTGTTGCTAAAATTAAGTTTACATCTGGATGGTTCATTAGTAATCTAGTAGCTAATATACTTGGTTCTTCAATCCACAAAATACAATTTTCTGGCGCTCCAGCCTCTATTGCAGCATCTCTTAAAATTCTAGCCGCTTCACTACTACTCTTTTGAGCGGATGGATGAAATCCAAATATAATTACATTTCTTGTTTTGGCTGCTATAATAGATTTAAACATAGTTGTAGATGTTGGATTTGTAACTGGTGTCACACCTGCAATTATTCCAACTGGTTCAGCTATTTCTACATAGTCTTCTTCATCATTTTCACTAATAATTCCTACTGTTTTTTCGTATTTTATGCTGTGATATATATATTCTGTTGCAAACATGTTCTTTGTTATTTTATCTTCATAAATTCCTCTTCCTGTTTCTTCTACTGCCAATTTTGCAAGCTCCATATGATGCTCTAAACCAGCCATTGACATTGCCTTTGTTATTTTGTCTACTGCTTGTTGGTCTAATTTTAAGTATTCTCTTGACGCTATTTTCGCTTTTTCGATTAACTCATTTATCATGTTTTGAACTTTTTGTTCATCTTGATTTGTATTTTCAGACATAAAAATTCCTCCTCTTTTGTATTAGTTTAACCATATTTATTATATATTATTAGAAAAATTTGTCAAGAATTTTAAAATTTGTTGTTGTTATTTTACCCCATTACTTAAATTACATTATTGTGCGTATATTTGAAATGACAGCAAATGGAATGAATGCGTATGAAATAGCAGATATATTAACAGAAGAAAAACAACTAAAGAAGAACAATATTTTTTTCCTAATACACACGAACCTATAATATCACAAGAACTATGGGATAATTGAATTTACTTTTTTAATTGAAGAAACAAAAAAATATGAAATAATATTATATCACATCTTGACATAATTCAAGTGTATTGATAAAATCATATTATATTAAATCTGTTTTTTAGAACTTAGGACATGTATACTAAGTATAAAAATGTAAATAATAACAAAAGAAAGTAGGAGGAACAAAAAATGAGAAAAAACAAAGGAATAACACTAATTGCATTAGTTATCACAATCATAGTATTATTAATTTTAGCGGGAGTAAGTATAGCAACATTACTTGGAGAAAATGGAATATTAAATCAGGCAACAAAAGCAGTAGAAAAAACCAATAGTGCAACAGAAAAAGAAAAAGTGCAATTAGCATGTAATGCACAAATGTCAAAAAACGCAGAAAAAGGAAAATACACAATTGATGTAGAAGATATAAATGACATACAAGAAGAATTAGATAGTTTAAAAGCAGGAGCAAAAATAACAGAAAATTCGAATCCAATAGAAGTAGTATTTCCTAACGGAAATATCTATGCAATAAACAATGGAAAAGTATTAGAACAAGCAAAAGTAGGAGAAAAAGTAACAGGAAAAAATAAAGCATATACAAACAATGGAACAGCGATAATTCCAGAAGGATTTACAATAGTGCCAGGATGTGATGATGTATCAGAGGGCTTAGTAATATCAGATGATGAAGGAGACACAGAAGAAATAGGAAAAGACAAAATAGCAGAAGGAAATCAATTTGTGTGGGTGCCAGTAAAGAATTTTGATGAGTTTAAGAGAGAAAATGGATATTTAAATGGCAACTTACAATCATGTAATTTTGTGTCAGATGAAATTATGACGGGAAAATGGTATGAGCCAGAAGGAGATGGAGAAACAGTAGATGAAGGAGCAAACACGATAGTAAAAGAAGCTCAAGAAATGTATAAAAGTGTAAAAGACAATGGAGGATTTTATATAGGAAGATATGAGACTGGAACAACTGAAGCAAATGGTATTGGAATAAGAGGAAAGATGGTATGCAAAAAAGGCGTAACAGTATATAATAGTATAAAATGGGGAAATAGTATAAATGATGAAAAAGAAGCAGCAATAAAAATAGCAAGAGAATTTGCGACTCAGGAAAATTACACAAGTGTAACAAGTACATTATGTTATGGAGTACAATGGGATGCAGTAATGAAATGGATGAAGGATATAGATAACATAAATGCAACAAATGAAGATGTAAATAAAAATAAATATATAATAGATAGTACAAAAATGGGATGGTATAAAGAAAATTATACTGAAGGAAATGCGGATCATAAAACAGGAATAGATATAGGAAGTGGAGAAAATAATAAAAGCAATAAAGTGAAAAACATATACGACATGGCAGGTAATGTAGCAGAAGTAATAATGGAAGTAAGTACAAATTTAAATCAATCATGCAGAGGAGGTGCCTTTTGCGATAGTAGCGTTTCTTATTCAATGTCTAATCGCGGTAATTACAATGGTTCACAAGATTTTGATAGCTACTACGGATTTCGTGTAACTTTATACTTGTAACTTAAAAAAATGAGCCTCTTTCGCGAAGAAAATAACTTATTTATCTATTTTGAATAAATTATTTGTGTGACTGAAGTAAGTTTAAGAATTCTTAAATCATTTTATGGAAAGTGTTCAATTTTATATTGGAAGGGTGCCATAAAATGATTTTAGAATTCTTTTACTTATGTAGGAAACCAAAGAATTTATGAAAAATCGATAAATAAGTTATTTCTCTCGTTGCATATCATCTTTTTGCAAATCTTTTTTTCTACCAGAAGCATCATTTTTTAACAGTTTAATATCATTATAACTTAAATTTCTAGTTATTTCGCTCATTCTCTCTAAATGTTCTTTTGCTTTTATATCCTTTTTTTGCAACTTTTCTTTTCTTTCTTCATGTACATCTTCTAAATTAAAAGGAATTGAAATACGTGCTATAATTGGAATAAAAATCGGTTCCTTTTTTACTTTTCCAACTATTTTTTTTGAATCAATATCAATAGCCGTATTAACATATCTTATGGCTTCATCCTTTTCTCCCTTAATCAAAGATATTTTAGCCAATTCATAATAAGCATCAGCTGATAGTTCTTCTTCTTCGATAGCCTCTAAAAATCTTTTTTCTGCCTCTTCTAAATCCTTATATATTAAAGCAATCTCTGCTAAAGAATATTTTGCATTATACAATAAAGAATTTATCTCTGCTGCTTTTTCATAACAAACTTTTGCACTTTGAAAATCATTTAACATTGTATAAGCAATACCTAAATTATAATTCAATTCATAACTAATTGGATTATATCTCAAGGCATTTTGATATACATTTACTGCTTCCTTATACATCTCTTTTTCAATTAAAATATCTCCTAATAATTCAGAAGCCTTATTCATATCTGGTTTTTTATTCAATAAATTAAATAGCATTTCAGAAGCTTCATCTTTTTTATCTAAAATATTTAATAATTCTGCTACTCTATAATAAGAATCATAATCCTTTTTATTTAAATCGATAGCTTGTACATATTCATCTATTGCCTTTCTCATCCCGCCTTCTAAGTCATAAATTTCAGCTAGCATGCGATGTCCTTTATATGAATTTGCATTTTTTTCTAATAAATCTAATAAAATTTGCTTTGCCTTTTTGTTATTCCCAAAAAATATATACATCTTTGCTTTTTGAATAGCTACTACTTCAAATAATTTAATTCCTTGTTTCTCTAATATTATTATTCCTAATGGAAGCACTATTGATAATAAATATTTTAAGATGACTAATAATACATTTAATTTTACACTAAATAACACTTCTAAAAAGTTTAATCCAATTCCTATTGCTTCAGCAACTAAAATAACTACATATGTAGTATCATTATGTCTAATCATACGAAAAAAAATATATACAAATATTGCAAATGATATTACAGTAAATATTAATTGTTCTATTAGCATTTTGTTTCACCCTCTTTGTTATTCTAAATATGCTACATATATTTTATTGCATTTTCTGTCATTTGTCTAGTTTTTATACAAATCTTCATAGATTTTATAATCTCTCAAAATTTTTCTTACGTAATTATTAGTTTCCTTATAAGGTATATTTTCAATATTTGAACCATCTTTTGCAATAATGCCTTTTTCAATCCAACTATCTACCGTTCCAGTACCTGCATTATAAGCAGCTAAAGCTACTTCTTTATTTCCATACTTTTGAATTAAACTTGATAAATAGCAGGTTCCTATTTCAATATTTGTATATACATCAGCAAGATGTCCTTTCATATCTTCTTTCTGCACATCTATCCCATATTTGTTTGCTACCTCTTTTGCCGTGCTTTCCATTATTTGCATTAAGCCAATTGCATTTCGGTTTGAAACAGCATTTTTATCAAAATTACTTTCTGCTTTAATTACTGCAAAAATAAGATTTTCTTCTACTTCATACTTTTCTCCATAAATAGATATTACTTCTTCATATGTTTTTGGATATATCATTTTTAGGACGTCATCTTTTAGCAAAAATAGACTTACAACTATAATCATTACAACTATAATAACAATTATTATCCTTTTGTTTTTCAAACACATTCTCTCCTTTATTTGCAATCATACCAGTTTTTCGCCTCTTCTATATCCACTATTAATGGTACCTTCAAATTAATTGCAGATTCCATGCATTCTTTCATAATTTCTTTTACCTGCTCTTTTTCATCTTCTGGAGCTTCTATCATCATTTCATCATGAACCTGTAATACAATTTTAGATTTTAGTCCTCTTCTTTGAATGTCTTTATATACTTTTATCATGGCAATTTTCATAATATCTGCAGCCGTTCCCTGTATTGGCGTATTCATGGCTACTCTGGCACCAAATTGTCTTACCATATAGTTATTGGATTTTAATTCTGGTATATATCTTCTTCGATGAAATAATGTTTCTACATATCCATCTTCTGTTGCTTGTTTTGTTATATTTTCCATAAATGCTTTTATTCCTGCATATTGCTCTAAATACTCATTAATGTATTCTTTTGCTCTTTTTCTTGATATTCCCAGTTGCTCTCCTAAACCAAAGTCACTTATTCCATAGACAATTCCAAAGTTAACTGCTTTAGCATCACTTCTTTGTTCTTTTGTTACTTGGTCAATTGGTGTTTTAAATACTTTTGAGGCTGCTTGTTTATGGATATCTTGACCATCTTTAAACGCTTGTATCATGTGCTCATCTTCTGATATATGAGCTAATACTCTCAATTCAATTTGAGAATAATCAGCATCTATATAGACTTTTCCTTCTTCTGGTTCAAAAACTTTTCTAACTCTTTTCCCAAGTTCAAATCGCGTTGGAATGTTTTGTAAATTAGGCTCTGTTGAACTGATTCTTCCTGTTGCCGTTATTGTTTGATGGAAAAATGAGTGAATTCTTTTAGTTTTAGGATTAATATAAGGTTTTAATCCTTCTACATAGGTTGAGTTCAGTTTCATCAATTGGCGATAATCTAATATCTTTTGAATGATAGGATCTTCTCTTTTTAATTTTTCTAATACATCTACATCAGTTGAATAGCCATTTTTTGTCTTTTTAATTACTGGCAATTTCATTTTTTCAAAAAGAATGTCTCCTAATTGTTTAGTAGAATTAATGTTAAATTCTTCTCCTGACATGTCATATATTTTTTTAGTCAAACTTTCTAATTGCTCTGTTAGTTCTTTTCCAAACTGATTTAATTCTCCTTCGTCTACATACATACCATTCCATTGCATATCTGATAAGACTTCTATTGTTGGCATATCAATCTCTTTAAATAATTGCCATGCTCCTATGTCTTCTAATTTTTTCTGTGTAATCTCTTTTATTTGATAAATTGCAAAACAATATAAATTATTGTTGCTTGGTTCTTGTTGCTCTTGTGTCATAGTATCAAACAAATTCATTTGTTGCTCTTGAGGTTCTTTCCCTGCAAACTCTTGCACATCTACATCTAAGTATTGTTGAATTAAATCTTCTATATTTAGCTTATTGTTTGTTGGATTTAATATATAACTTGCTATTGCAATGTCATAGTCAATTCCTTTTAAATTAATTCCTTCTTGTTTTAATAAAATATATGTTTTTGTTAAATCAATACTTATTTTTTTTATTGTTTCATCCTCAAAAATGTCTTGACATTCTTTCCAATCATTAATAGGAGTATATGTTACTTCTGCTGTTTTTTCATCAAATATATTAAATCCTATTATTTTTTCTTTTATGATTTTTTCAGGGTTTGCATCTTCTATTGTATTCACGTAAAAAATCATTTTCTTTTGTTGCTTGATTAATTTTATGATATCTTCTTGCGATTTATCTACTATTTTAAATAAATCTTTAATATCTTTTTTAGCCTCGACATCTTGTACCTCTCTTAAAGAAAATCTATCTATATAACGATTAAAGTTTAACTCTTTAAAAAGTTCTAATACTCTAGGTTTGTCCCACTCTTCTATTTTAAAATTCTCTAATGTATCTTGAATTGGTACTTCTAAATTAATTGTTCCTAACGTCTTTGATAGAAATGCTAAGTCTTTATTATTTTCTATATTTTCTTTTTGTTTCCCTTTTAAATCTGTTTCTCCTTTTTCTACTTTTTCATATAAATTATCAATAGAACCGAATTTTTGAATTAATGCTAATGCTGTCTTTTCTCCTATTCCTGGTACTCCTGGAATATTGTCTGATGTATCCCCTTGTAATCCCTTAACATCTATTAATTGTTTTGGTTCTAATCCATATTTTTCTATAATCTTGTCTCTATTATATTCATCTGTTTCTGTTTTTCCACCTTTGGTATGTGGAATTCGAATTGTTACTTTATCAGTAGCTAATTGAAATGTATCTCTATCTCCTGAAAGTATAGTTACTTCTAGTCCCTGTTTTTCTCCATAACGAGATAAGGTTCCGAAGTATGTCATCTGCTTCATAACCTTCCATTTCTACTATATCTATATTCATAGCTCTTAATACATCTTTTATAATTGGCATTTGTTGGGCTAATTCTTCTGGCATACCTTTTCTTGTTGCCTTATACCCCTCATATAATTTATGTCTTGCAGTTGGCGCTTTTAAATCAAATGCAACTGCTATATATTGTGGTTCTACATCTTCTAATAATTTAAACAAAATAGCTAAAAATCCATATATTGCATTTGTATATGTCCCATCTTTTGTTGTTAGCATTTTGCTCCCCATAATTCCATAAAATGCTCTATTCATTATACTATTCCCATCTATCAATACTAACTTTTCCAAAACAATTCTCCTTCCATACATTTTAAAATACAATTTTATAAATTGAGTAGTTTTCACCGACAAATAGAATCATAGCTATCAAAAATTTTTATCAAATTTTCTTCATGTCCTAAGTCTACACCTTTTTCATCAATATAATATAACTCTTTTTCCTCGCCGAAAGTTTCTTTTACTATATCTAAAAACTCCATTCCTATTGATTCTTTATTATCTTCATTCCAAGTTACATACGTAAAATAATCTCTTATTTGTGGATTCCAAATTTTATATTCATCTAAATACGGTATAATAGCTTCTGAAAGTGGCATATGCCTACTTATTAATATATTTTCTTTACTTATATTTTCACTTATATATTGTGCGGTCTGTTTTGCTGATGAATATGCATATTTTATATCTTCTATTGAATACTTTATTCCAAATATACAGTTTATTGCTAATATTATTATCATCATTTTAGATATAATTACTCGTTCTATATAATTTTCTTTGTTTTCTTCTCTTTGAATCCATGCAAATAATAAAATTATCATAAAAATACTATTTGCTCTTTGCTCTGATGCATAATATATATATTCATATATCCAAAATTGATATAATATGCTTGTAAATATTATGATAAAATTTTTAGGTTTACAACGTAATTCATAAATTGCACATATTAAAATATAAATAAACGTAACCATTACAAAAAATAAGTTGCTAGTTCCAAGCATTGATTTTATAATGTTATAAAATTGCATTAATATTCCTTTTATATGTTCTATTGATATCGTAAGTTTGTTACCATTTACCTCTGTATTTGTTCCTAAACTTTGCAAAATAGGTACCATAGATATTATTAACAAAATACATACGACAACAAAACTTATTATAATTTTTCTATTTGGTTTTTGCTCAAGATAAAATGTCAATAATAGCATTCCTACTAATCCAAGCATAATTACATGTGAATTTGCAAGCAATACGATACTTAAAATATATCGTATTGGCTTTGTTTTCCTATCTTTATATGTTATTGCTATTAAAGTAATTGCTAAAGGTATAAAACAATAACTCCTTGCAATTGCAGGATATAAATATAACATTGGATAGCTAAAAATAATCAATAAATTTACCCACCATTTAAATGGTGATTTTTTTATTATTAGCCATGCGGATGTACTTACAATAGCCCAACTAACTATTTTTATTGTAAAATACGGAAAACCTAATTTTGCAAACGGTATCAAAATTATATACCATAAGAAAAAGTGTCCTTCGTATGACATTTGTTGTATAATTTCAACTATTCCCAAATCTCGTGCAATAAGCCAACTTTGTGCTTCGTCTCTCCAAGATTCATGACATATCAAAATGATTAATGAACAAATAAAATAAATTGACATTATCAAAATATTTTTTTTATTCTGTTTTAACCAATCTCTCATTTTGATATTATGTCTCCTTTCTTATTTCATTATATTCCTTTTCTATATTCACTTTCCAAATATTACTTTTGTCTTTTATATTTGCCTTAATATTTTTTACTGCTTCAATTGCAGTTAACATTGAGTGATCCATATTATTATATCTATGTTGGCCATTTCTACCTATACAATATAAATTCTCAAACCCATTTAAATACTTTATTAGTTTATCAATCTCATCGTAAGTGTCAAAATACGCTGGATATGCCTTTCTTATTTTTTCCTGATGCGAATCTATAACATCTTCTTTATCTATGATATTTATTTTTTCTAATTCACTTATCGCAAAATTCACAAATTCTTCTTCTGTCATATTCCAAAATTCATCATTTTCTTGAACAAAATATTCTAACCCTATCCATATATTTTCTTCGACATTTTTTACTAAGTATGGAGACCAATTGTTGAAAATTTGCATTCTTCCTATTTTTACATCAGGTTCTTGCATATATATCCAACAATCTGGTATTATATTGCCAATTGTTTTTATATTAGTTTTATTTTCTAATTTTAATTTTTTTACCAATAATCCTACTGTTATAAAATCTCTATATGGCAATCCTTTTGCAATGTCAAGTATGTCAGGAGGTACCAGTTTTGATTCTTCTATTCCTTCTACTAAATCTTTTATCGGCATACTTGAAATAAAAATATCGCCTTCGAATTTTTCTTTTTGTTCTCCATTTTTACATTCTACTGATTTTATTTTTCCATCTTCGATTTGTATTTTTTCTACTTTATGATTTTTTAATATTTTTCCACCTTGCTCAACTACTTTTTCTGCCAATGTTTCCCAAAGTTGACCTGGTCCCAATTTCGGATACCAAAATTCTTCTATTAATGATGTTTCCACATTTTTTTCATTTTTTGTGGATAATATGTTTTTTAATATCTCATATATTGATATTCCTTTTACTCTTTGTCTTCCCCAATCTGCTGAAATTTCATTTGGACTTCTTCCCCAAACTTTTTCAGTATAATTCATAAAAAATAACTCATATAAAACTTTTCCAAATCTATTTATATAAAAATCTTCTAATGTTCTCTCTTTTCTCTTGAAAATACTTGATTTTAAGTAACTAAATCCAACCTTTATTGTTGTTATAAATCCAAGATTTTTTAATAATTCCTTTGAAATCTTAATTGGATAATCAAAGAATTTTTTTAAGTAAAATATTCTAGATGTTCTTCTTCTAAGTAGCATTACTTTTTCTTCTTTTTCTGGATCTGGTCCATTTGGCTCTAATTTTTTATATATTCCTAACTTTTTATCATCATATGACGGACTTCCTTGCATTGGCATTAATTTTTGCCAATAATCAGTTATCGTTTCCTCTTTTGAGAAAAATCTATGCCCTCCTATATCCATTCTATTTCCTTTATAATTTACTGTTTTTGCAATCCCACCAATGCTATTGGTTTCTTCTAATACTGTTACATCATATTTTGCTGTTTTCAATAATTCATTTGCAGCTGTCAACCCCGCAGGCCCAGCTCCAATTACTATAACTTTCTGCATTAATGTACTCCTTTTTTATAAAATATGTTTTTAAATCTCGTATTACAAAATACAACTATTAAAATTCCTAAAAGCATAATAAACACAAATGGCACAGCATTTTGCCAGCCTTCACCATAAGTAAGAAATACTCCATTTGCAAATTGACTTATTAAAGACATTTGTACAATTAACTTTATATCATCTGCTTTTTGCCATATTAATAGTGGAAATAACCACAATATATACCATGGTTGGAAATTTGTAATTAGTAAAAATAAAAATGCTACTATAAAATAATTCGCTTCTTTCATTTCTTCTCTAAAACATACTTTATTTTTAAATAGTGATATAACACAAGTAAAGAAATAGATAATTATAAATGCTACTAACAAAACTCTACTTACTGTTGTTACAGATAGTGTAGGCTCCTTAAAATATTCAATTAATATAACATAAAAACTCTTTGCAACTTTTTCTTGTTGAACAAATAGTCCACTTAATACTTGCAAATCTTTCATATAAAACATATATGGTATTGCTAAAATTACTAAAAATATAAAACCATATTCTATACATCTTAATAGTCTCTGGCTTGGTTTTTCTTTTCTAAAATAATAGATAATTATAAATGGCAGAATAATAATTGCAAAATATTTTATTGCAGTTGACATTGCTAGAAAGATAACGCTTCCTAACAAGTTTTTCTTTTTCACTAAAAAATATAAGGCTAATAAAATAAATAATACAACAAACATGTCATTATGAACACATCCAATTCCTTCCATTAAAACAAAAGGATTTAATCCATATAGTAAAGCAAATATTTTTTTATGTGATATTTTATAAATAAGATAACAATTAACTAAATGTACTATCACATTTAGCAATTTAAAAAGCAATAATCCAAAGTCTACGTTTCCAAAAGACATTCCTGCAACTATTTTGCAAATAAAAGTCCAAACTGGTCCATATACAACTGTCGAATTAGACCAGTCATTGATGTATCCTTGGGCTAATACAGTATCTGTTTCTAGATATTGTGCATTTTCTCCTTGCTCAACAAATTCCTTTATTGTTGTGTAATATGGATTTTGATGATATGTACTGTCTAACCTTCCAATTCCTAAATAATAAAATATATCTGAACAAGTATATGGCAATACTGCTACAAAAATTATAGCTATAATACCAATAAATATAAATATTTTCTTAGTATCGTAAAATAATTCTTTTCTTTTTTTTATAATTACAAAATATAATGCCGATAGCATAGCTAATATAAATAAATATAATATTGTTTGTGTTGCTCTACTTACTGGTGCATCATATAAAAATTGAAAATATGGTCCAAATTTCAATACAGTTCCTTTTTGTACATAGTAGATAATTGATGGCAATGCAAATAAAATGCTTAATACTATAAATAAAATTTTTTGTTTCTTTCCTGTCATTATTTTCTCCTATTCTATTTTTCCTCTTTTACAATATCTCTAGCTGCTACTAATCCTGTAGCTGCTGCTGTTACAATATTTCCTGCCTTGCCTGCCCCATCTCCTATAAAATAAATATTTTTATCTTTAATTTTAAATTTATTGTCTGTTTCAATTTCATTACTAAAGAATTTTATTTCTGGTCCATATAATAAAGTTTCATCATTATTAACACCTGGTATAATTTTATCTAATTTTTGCAAACCTTCTAATATATTTGTAACAATTCTATGTGGTAAAATAAGTGCTAAATCTCCTGCTACACAATCTTTTAAAGTAGGTTCTATAAATCCTTTATCTATACGATGCCATTCACTTCTCCTTCCACTTCTTAAATCTTTTAATGTTTGAATAATTGGTTTTCCATCACCCAATACATTAGCAATTCTTGCTATACTTTCTCCATATAATCTAGTATTAGTTGTTGGTTGAGTTAATGTAACCTTACTAATAAATGCAAAATTACTATTATTTGATTTTATATCTTTTAATGAATGTCCATTAACACAAATATAGCCATAATAGTTTTCCTTTGTTACAAATCCTCCTGGATTTGTACAAAATGTTCGTATTTCATCAGAATAAGTATCTGTTTTTATAAATATTGTTGGATCATAGATTACATCACAAATATCCTTCAATATGTCCTTTCTTACTTCAACTCTTACTCCTATCTCTATACTTTGAGAATTGTAAGGTATATTATATTTATCTGCAAATTCTTGTACCCATTTAGCCCCTTCTCTTCCTGGAGCAACAATAACATTTTTAGCTAAAATGCTTTGTATCGTGTTAAACTGATGATAAATTACTTCTTGTTGCTCTTGGTTGCTTACAATATCAGTAACATTTGTATTATCATATAAATCTACCCCTTGTTGTTCTAAATAATCAGAGAATTCTTGAATATACTCTGGTAAATGGTCGCTACCTAAATGTTTTTGTTTTATCAATAATAACCTTGAACCTTGAATTGCTATTTTCTTTTGAATGTCCTTTGCTTCTTCTAAATTCGAAGGAAATACTTCACCATCCATATGAAATTTATTAAAGATGTCCTCTGTTTCGTCTATTAATTGATATGCTTCTGATTGTGACATATATTTAAATAAATCTGATTTTCCCAATTTCGGTATAAAATTAAGTTTACCATCTGAAAAAGTTCCTGCTCCGCCATATCCGCTTAATATGTTACATGGATTACAATTAACACAATTTTTCTTTTGCTTATTCATAGGGCAAAATCTATCTTTTACCTTTTTACCTTTTTCCAAAATAGCTACTTTTAAATTTTTGTCTTGTCTCTTTAGTTCATAAGCTGCAAATAACCCTGCTGGTCCAGCTCCTATGATTGCTACATCATATTGTTTCATATATTTCATTCCTTTCCTAATTTATCCATATGGATACAGATTTTTCTTTAACTTTAAAAATGCCAAATCCTTCTTCGTCTATAATTACATTATCTTCTATATTAGACATTATATCTATAAATTTTTCATTAGCAAATTTTTTCCCAATATACATCTTCTTTTCTGCATATCCACCATTGGACATAAGAACTGCTAGTCCCGATTTTACATGTTCTTCATCTCCCTCTCTTGTCCAACCTATGCAGTTTCTATTATCTATATAGTCATGTTGAACTCCATATGCTCTTTCTTTTCTCATTTTTATTATTGTTTTTATATCTTCTATTGGCTTTATATCATATTGTGGAATACCATATAAATCACCAAAAAATACGCATGGATATCCTTCTTTTCTTAATAGAATTATGCTATATGCTATTAGTTTAAACCATCTTTCTACAAAGCTCTCTAATGCTTGTCCTGGCTGTGTATCATGATTATCAACAAAAGTTACTGCTTTATTTGCATTATCTTTTACAAGTGTATCATTGAATATTGTTGTTAAATCATAATTTTCATCTTTAGAAGCTGAAGCAAAATGATAATGTAATGGTACATCAAAAAGAGACATTTCTCCTTCTGTTTCCTCTATATATCTATGAAGTTTTTTTACATCTCCAGACCAGTATTCTCCTACTGTAAATAATTCTTTTTTTGTCAATTTTCTTAGATGTTGTATCCATTCTTTATAAAACTTAGCTGAAATATGTTTCACAGCATCTAGTCTAAATCCATTTACCTTCGTAATTTCTAAATACCATTCTCCCCATCTTTTACATTCTTCTCTTACTTCATCATTCGTGAAGTCTATATCTGCTCCCATTAGATAATCATAATTACCAAATTCTTCATCTACAGCTTTTTCCCAATTTTTATCCTTAAATTTGAATATTGCTTTTTCTCCATTTTGCATATTATAATCAATTCCATCAAAATGTGTCCAATTCCATTCAAAATCCGAGTATTTTTTGTTTCTCCCTGGAAATGTAAATTTGGTTGCAACTTTTACCATTTCTTCACTAGCTATGTCTTGTTGGTGATTTTCCCAGTCAACCTTGGTTGCTGGTATTGTTTGAACAAAATCTGCTCCCATTTTATGATTTAAAACAATGTCTGCATACACTTCTATACCGCATTGTTGTAATACTTGTACACAATTTATGTATTCATCTTTAGAACCATATTTAGTCTTTACTGTACCTTTTTGATTAAACTCACCTAAATCATAAACATCATATACTCCATAACCAACTTCATCTTTTCCTCCAATACCTTTATATGCTGGTGGTAACCATATAGCAGTTATACCCATTTGTGCTAATTCTTCCGCTTCTTCTGCAATTTTACTCCATAAGTTTTGATTACAATTCATATACCACTCAAAGTATTGTATTATTACTCCATTTATCATTAATTTCCTCCGACTTGTTACAAAATCATGTCTCTTGTGTTTTCCCTTCTCTTTTCTTTTTCTCTTGTCACAACTTTTTGGCTTATTTTTTCTAGTATCTGATTATATCTTCCATACAAATTAATTAAATTTTCATGATTTATAGGTTTTATATTAAGTTGCATATTTTTATCCTTCACACTCATTTCTGCCGTTTCTTGCTGTAACCTTTTAGTCTCTTGCCTGTTACGAGTCCATGAAAATAAACTTTTTCTTGCTTGTACTGGTAATCCACTCTTCTGACTACTAGAAACTTTTTCCATTAAACTATCTTGAGTTGGAATATGTCCAAATACTTCTCTTATTGCTTGTTCAATGTCTACCATCTCTTGTGGTAAATGTCCTGCATTAAATTCATACGCATATTCATACATATTTACTAACATTTCTCTTACACTATTAGATGGATTAGCTATACTCATTTTTTGAGATGCATGTTTCATTTTTGCTTCAATATTTTCAATTCTTGCATTCTTTAAAGCTGTTTTTCCCAATATTCTACTTATAAAATTATCCTTTTCTGATGCAATTATTTTCTTTTGATTAGCTAGCTTATCATATGTTAATCTATATATCATCCCTTGTACTTTAACATTTAAAGCCTTTTTCAAATCCAACCATGAATTTTCATCATAAGCTTTTTCGATGTTTGGCATATCTGCTAATAAATTTTTTATGTCTTCTTGTGTTGAAGCTTTGCTTAATAAGTCATTATATTGTATATCTACATCTGCATCTTCATAATATCTCTGCTCTTCAAGTCCTTTTTTTATTTTCATCCTTTTACTTTGTAATTCTTGTTCTAAATCCTGTGTATTAAATGTTCCTATTCCTAATCTTCTTGACATAGTTTTATATTTATTAATTATATTTATAAAATTTGACACATTTATATCTGTATTTTGTTGAATATTAACATTGCCTTGCTCCACTTCATATTTTATTTGTTGTACCTCTTGTGTTAATTTTTCTAATCTCTCCTGTTCTCTTTTCCTATATTCTTGCTGTCTAGTTTCTCTTTCTTCTTGTCTCTGCAAGTCAATATCTTTTTCTCTTTGTTTGCATAACCCTTTTAGTAATTCTTGCATAATGTCTCTATATTCATTCATTTTTTCTACTATAGGCATTATATTTTTAAGTTTGCTATAATCTCCATGTAAAAATCTATATTGTTCTAATTCTTTAACAAATTCTTTATATCCATTAATACACTTATTTTTTAATAGTTCTATTTTTTCATCACTTATGTCTGGCAGTTCTCCCTTTTCCAATGTGATATCATAATATTCATATCCATTCCAATTGCTCACTAAGTGAGTTTCAATTACTTTTGCAAATGGCAAAATTAATACTTCTTCCTCATTCGCAGAATTCTCATCTTTAAACTGTTCAGCATAAATATATGGCAACATATCTTTGGTTTTTATTCTCATCAATGCTGCTCTTCCATATTCACAAAAGCGTTTTGCTATTTGTTCATCAGTTGTTGTTGATAATAATTTAGGTACGTCTGCCCCTGCTCGTAAACTTCTTGCCTCTTGTATAGTTGTTCCCCTCATTAATCTTCTCGCGCTATTGCCGTTTCCTTCTTTATATATATAACCATATATATTAACAAAATCATTAATTGATTTTTCTATGTCCTCTTCTGTAAAATCCATATACCAACCTTTTTCACTTAATTGTGTAATTTTTGAATAGTCCATATCTGCTAGCATATTGATTCTAGTATGTGCAAATCCAAAATATCTTTTTAATGATTCTTTTACTTCTTTTTCACTTGGCAACCTATTCTTATACTCATTTATTTCTTTCATTCTTTCTCCTTTGAATTTCAATAAAATTAAGCAGCTTTTAAATAATATCTATCTGTATATAAAATTCCATTAGTTTTCTCTAATAATTCCAATTGATCATATATTTTCATATCAAGTTTCATCATGATGTCTTCAATATCTGCACTATCTTTCGCTGGTATTCTTCTTTTGAAAAAATCAAACAATGTGTCGCTTACATGATTCTTATATAAAAGATTTATCTCTCCTATTCCGAAGCATCCTTTATGTGTTGCCTTTTTTAACTCTTCTTCATTTATATCAAAATGATATTTTTCATCGCTTTTATATAATTTTCCTAACATATATTCATTTTGTTCATTATCTTTCCAATACAAGTTTAAAATCATTATCTTTCCCCTCTTTCACTTTGAAGTAATTTTGAAAAAGTTTCTTTTGCCATTTGAATATTACCATCTACAAATTCAACAAACTTTTTCATTTCATCATCATTACTATATTCTTCAAAAGCTTTAATCCCTGTATCTTCATAAACATGTCTAAATATCTCTTTCATATCTAAAATGTCTATACTTTTTTGAGCAAATTCTTTAAAACCTGGATAATCAATATACTGTTTTATTAATGAGCCGATGTCTGTGTGTCCATTATCGCATTTTCTTACCAACATATTCATGTCTTTTGCAATATGGAAACTGTAGTCCAAATCAAACATAGGAGACATTCTTACATGTCTATGCCCATCTTCATCTGTGCTTACTATTAATGGTGAATTATCTGCCTTTTGATCTTTCAACCCAATTAATTTTGATACAAATTCTTGTTTTATAAATTCAAATTCGGCTTTTTCAATGTCATTTTCAGGAAATCTTCTAATTCTTAAAGCTTCATCCATTTTGTTTAAGTGTTCTGATATTAATGCTTCGTCATCTGTATATGTAACAATTTCTTCATTATCTCTTAAAAAATTTTTGCTTAATATTCTCCTGTATCCATTATGTGCTTTTGCTAAAGTAACATCTGCACATTCTATATCTAAATGTTTAGCTATATATGAGGCAATTAATGGACAATATAAACAATAGGCATTTGTTACTCCTGAATTTCCTCTATAATTTAATGGCAATTTTGATATATATATACTTCCATCTGTCATAATCATATATTTATCTAAAAAATTTCCCGCATGTCCAGAAAATAACCTCGGTTGAGATAAATATAAAGTATTCATTAAATCTACATATCCATTTTGTAAGTGCATTGTAGCTGGTTCATTAGCTAAATATTGTTCTAAAAATTTCATAAAGTATGCATAGTCTGGCTGAAAAAATTCATTTGTATTTTGTTGTGGCTGATATGTACTTACATAGTAAATAATGTTTTCATAAATATCTTTATCTTTTTTTATTCTCGTCATTCTTGTAAATTCGTCTAATTTCTTAAATCTTTCACTGTCTTTAATTGTATCTATATATTCTTTTACTTCACTAAATTCCATGTGCTCTCCTTTATTCTTTATTATATCGCTATATTATCATATTAATAATTATTTTTCAATAAAAATTTGCCTCTGGTATCTATCTTCTTCTGAATAATACACTTAACCCCACATTAATTATTTTTTAAATCTTCTGCTCTATACACATTATATCCTTCATATCTATAACTTGCGTCAATCCCTTTCATATAAACTTCTCTATCATGTATTTTTTCAGTTAATGCCTCTTTTAACAAAAATTTTATTTCTGTATTTTTAATTGGACTTCTTTCCATCGCTAACAAATAATCTTCTTTATCTATTTTGCTCCAATCAACAACTTTACCTAATTCTTTTTTTAAAATCATATCAAGCCAAATTCTTGTACTTCTCCCGTTGCCTTCTCTAAATGGATGAGCAATATTCATTTCAATATATTTTTCTATAATTTCATCAAAATTTGATTGTGGCATTTTATCTATATTTTTCAAAGCATCCTCTAAATACATACTAGATGCAAACCTAAAATTATTTTTAGAAATATTTTCAGTTCTAACAATACCCGCAAATTCATATATATCTTCAAATAAATATTTGTGAATTTGAGATAAACCTTGAAAAGTTCCAACTTCAAACTCTTCTAATTTTCCAGTTTCAAATAATTCTATTGCTTTTAATTTTGTTATTCTTTCTTCCTCTTTAGCAAGCTCTAATTCAT
>CANQES010000012.1 GCA_947595555.1 uncultured Clostridia bacterium
CATTTGGATGTCGTATTGCCCATGCGTCTATTGTATGTTGAGCATTTATGGGGCTATCCGCAGCTTGTGCTTTTATACAATTAAATCCTAAAGCAACGAACACAAATAGTAAGCTAATAAAAATTTTTCCTAATGTCTTCATTTTGCCTCCTCCTTTCTCTTAAAGTAATAAATGGCAAAACCTGATACAGTAAAAAGTAATATTAGAATAAATCCAAAAGCCATCACTGCTCCGCCTGTACCAATAGAAATAATAACTTCTGCATTGCCTATATCATCTTCGTGATCTGCATTGTTACCTGGTGTAGAGTCTCTATCTGCAACATTTAAATTGTTACTTGCTTTTTGCAATTCTGCTTTGTTAATAACGCTTCCTGCATTGTTTTCATTCATGGTTTTAATAACCGTTAAACTGATGCTTCTACTTTCTCCTGGATTTAATATGGTATTGGTCAAACTTGTATTATGTAGGCTTCCATCTGCTGTTAAATACCAATCCTTATTAATTTCTGTATTGAATTTCAAGTCTTTTGGTAAATAGTCAACAATTTCATTTGCTTGTCCTGCAATATCTCCTTCGTTTGTAACTTGAATATTATATTCAATTATTACATTTGTATTGACTAATTCTTTTGCTCTAATTTCTACTTTTGCTAAAGTAGCTCCATTATATTCCGTTACTTTTGTTGATTTACTATTTTGTACAATTACTCTTTTTACTGTTTTTTGTAAAGCTAAATCGAAGATTTTATTTTCATAAAAACCTGCATCAACATTTTCTACGTCAGTATCGCTTAATTCAATAACATCTGTTACTGCCATGGTTTTTTCTTGCTGATTAAGTGTAATTTTTTTACTAATAACATCTGAATTTCTAGTGCTGTCTCCTTCTTCCACTTGATATTTTGTTGTAGAATATTTATTTGCATCATATTCAAATGCTACCATATAAGAATTTGCGGTTAAATCTTCAAAGTAATATTCTCCTTGTTCATTGGTTTTTGTCTCAATTGTTTCTCCACTTGCATCTGTGATATTTTCTCCTGTTTTTCCATCTAATAATATTACTGTCATGTTGCCAATTTTTGTATCTTCGTCTTGAATACCATTTTGATTAGTATCTATCCATGCTTTTCCACTAATTGTTGCAATTGTTTCTGTATCATCTTGGTCGTCTAAATCTATTATCTCTGGATCTTTCATTTCATAAGTAATTGTATTAGATTTTGAATATTGGTTACCACCTGATGCTGTAACATAATTTTCAAATTCTACAAAATCATTTAGTCTTTCTCCTACAATTGTATCAATTACTAACTTAACTTCTTTTTTTGCATTAACTAGATAATTAGTACTAATGTATTCTCCTTCTGTAATGTCACTGGTTGTACTTTCTATTTTTGTAACTTGATTTCCATCTTGTTCTAAATAAGCTTCTTTTACCATTAATCCTTCTGGTAAATAATCTTCTATCAATAAATCTGCATCAATAATTGATAAATTTTTTATAGTTGTTGTGAATTGAATCTCATCCCCTACTGCAACTTGTTCTTCTTTTACATCACTTTCTTGTACCATTTCTATTTCTGCTACATCATTAACAGCATATTTTGTAATAATATTAGAATAATATTTATTTTCATTGATTTGTGAATAACAAGAAAATGCATATGTTTTGTCTACCGTATCTTTATCAATCTTGTCAATATTTAATGCAAAAATAACGTTTATCTCTTCTTGTGCTCCTAATTCATCAATTTTTAATGTAACTGCATCTTGTGTTTGTTCTTCTACTGCTCCTTTTCCTTCTTCAAAAGTCATATCAAATACTTCAACACCATCTGGAATTGGTACTATCATGGAAATATTTTTAATTGGAGTTTGTGTAATGTTTTCTATATGGTATTTAAAAAATGTTGCACCATTTGCTGTAAACTCTACTTCTTCATTGCTTCCATATTGGGTAATTAGTTTTAGTTCTGCTTGTTTTATTTTGTTTTCCATAATTTGTTTAGTTTGTTCATAGCCATTTGCTTTAAGTGTGATAGTTCCAATGGTTGTTTCGTCTTCTTCTGTAGGATTATTAATAGTAAATTCATATTCAAAGCAAATCGTTTCTCCTGCTTCTAAAACATCTTTTGTATATACTGCCTCTGCTATGTCTTCATCTTCTACATAATTAGTAATATCACATGGTTCTTGCGTCATGGCATCTGGTACAGTTGATTTTTTCATGTTAAAGAAAGTAACATTTTTATTTCCTTTACTATTTGCTTGTTTTCCTGTTATTGTGAATCCTTCTAAGTTTCTTTCAGTGTTATTGGTAACAGTAATTTTATGAGTAACTGTAGAACCTGATAATACTTCCTCTTGGTCTGTTAGTTCTCTTCCTGCTGTTGTACTTTGTACTTTTAATTCTAATCCTTCTATATCTTCTTCTAAAGACATAAGTGCTATGCCGTTTTCTTCTCTTTCTTCTGTCATTAATTGAAATGTTGCATAATCTTCCATTTTTTGTTCATTATAAAGATAACTTAATTGAATCATTTCATAACATTTTTCATTTGATTCTATGTTTTCTGGTATGTTTACTTTGTAATTAAGGTTTAATAGTTCAGAAGGTTTTAATTCTGGCACTACTATTTTAAACATAACTGCACTAGTTATATCTTCTAGTTGTTCTTTCCATTGATCGCTATTTACGTCTAATTTCTCTGTTGAATAATATATATTTGCTTCTGGATAATTTACTTGTATTTGTTCTAATAAAGAAGTTGTAAATGTAGAAGATAACTGACCGTCTTCTCCTTCATGTGCTATCTTACCAATAATGGTAACATCGTTAATTGATTGTTCATAATTATTTATAACGTTTACATTAATATTAGCATTTTGTTGTGCTCCATTTTCATCTAATCTTCCAACTTGAACTTCTTGTGTTGTTGATTCTATGGATTCTTTTTGTTCATTATAGTCATTCATTACGCTATATAGTAAAACACCATATTTTGAATTCATTGTGATGTCTGCATTTGTTTGATAAATGTCTTGATTGCGATTTTCGTTTCTATATGCTAATGTAATAACAGAATTTTTTGTTGGTGTAGTCTTTTTCACTGTTACGTTAGCATTAATAATGATTTGAATTCCCTGGTTAACGTCGTTTTTATATTCTTTTTGCTCTCCTTCTAATTGTATTTCAATTTTATTTTGACTTGGATTCCATTGAGATACTTTTTCTTGCATTTCATCTGCGTAAACCTTTTGAATAGATTGTACATCTACTTTTTCAAATTCACTTGGAAAAGCAATTTCAATATAAGGGTTTTTGTATAAATCATGTTTGTTACTATTTGATTTTAAAGTAGCAACAATCTCTATATTTTTATTTTCTTCTAGTGTAGAAAATTTAGTTTGATTTAATTCTAGTTTTGCTTCTGGTATTGTATCTAATAAATTCATATAAGCATTTACTTCTTGGCTTCCATCGGCTGTAACTATTATTTTACTTTCCATTTTATTTACATTTTTTAATTGTTCTTTTGTATATCCTGTGTCAGATTTGATTGCTTTTTCTGCTTTTATAGTAATGTTTCCTTGGCTTTGTGGTTGACTCATGCTGATTTTAATTGTTGATAAGTTCTCAATTGGTATTTGTATATTTCCTTTTTCATCTGCTGCTGTGTCTTGATCTACTACAAAAATTTCTTCTCCTGCTTCTGTTGTTACAGTTAAAGTTCCTTCTTCCCCTAACTGTCTTAAAATGTCTTCTTTATTTACTTGTAAGGATTTATAATAAGTACTTCCATTTGTTGGATAACTATCGTTTTGCTCTGTAATGAAATTATCTTCTTTTGTCATTATGTCGATTCCTGTGATGCTGTCGATATCTGAAACTTCTACATCCAATTTTTCTTGATAAATTGTTTCTTCTCCTGTATTACTGTATAAATATCCCTTATAGTTACTGTCTGTTATTTGCTGATTAGCTGTTACAATGTTTCCTTTTTTACTAATAGTAACATCTTCTACTGCTTCTTTATTTATACTTTCTTGTGTGTATAAACTAATATCTAAGTGACTACTTAAATGAATATTTCTTTCTTCGTCTTCTGCTTGATTTGGATAACGATAAATAATTTTATAGCAATCTTTTCCGTCTCCCCAAGTTAAGTTATTTTGTTCATCGACTTGTGCTTTTTTATGTATTATAATTTGAGCATTATCTTCGTTATATTCATAATCTTCTTCTTTTATTTTTATTCCATCATTTAAAATTGCCACTATGTCTGGAGCTTCTCCTAAGTCAGGAATGTCTATTTTAAGTGTTTGCTCATTGACTGGTAATATATTATCTACTACTTCTATGTCTACTCTTTGTTGTAGTAAAACGCTCTTATTTTCTTGCATAATATATTTTTCAATTTCTTGTTGCATTTTTACTTCTGTTTCTGCTTCCCAGCCTATGTCTACTTGTGCTTTTCCTTCTACCTTTTTTGTATTATCTTCTTGGTATTCTCCTTCTAAATTGGCCACTGTTTCTTTTTGGAAATATTCTAGATTTATATTTTCTTGTTTGTTAAAACGAATAGGTAGTTCTATCTCTACTTCATTTCCATAAATAATTTCATTGAAATAGATGGTGTTTCCTTCTATTGATTTTATATTTTTATTTTCAATTCTATCTTTTATTAATTCAAAATTAGGATTTTCAAAGGTTACTTTAGCATGTCTAAACACACCTTTATCTTTTACTTGTAAATAAACATACAAGCTATTTTCTCCTAATATAGATAATTTTGCGTTTTGGATTTTGTCATTATTTTCTTTTAAATAAACTCCAAATTCTACATTTTCATGATTTGTTGCTACATTATCTGTTGCATAACCAATAAGACTAACTCCTAAAAACAAAAAATTTGTTGAAGTTAATGTTATTAATATTAAAGTTGCTACGAATATTTTAAAAACTTTACTTTTCATGTTTTCCTCCTTACAATTATATTCTATTATAAATTATAAAAGCTTTTTTTTTATAATTCAATACCTTTTTTTTCCTCATTTGTATGTAAAACTTATATCTTCTTACGGAAAATATACTTGTTAATAAATTATGTTATAATATTATTTTTTTGTTACAATTTGTAATATTATATCACCTCATCTTATTATACACCATTTTTATGTATTTTTCAATGTTTTTTTGAAAAAAATAACTTTTTATGTAAAATTTTTTGAGTGTCAAGTTTTCGCTATTTTATCATATAATGTTAAAGAGGTGATTTTCTTGAATAATATGAATTTTGATGAAAATACGATAAATAAGTTAAAAGATATGATGAATAAAGGCGAATTAAATGATGTGATATCTAAAATATCACCAGACATGATTAAAAACTTCTCTTCTGCAATGTCTAATGATAATACATCAAGTCAAAATAATTTTGATTTTAGTAATATTGATATGAATACTTTAATGAAAGTTAAATCTATTATGGAAAAGTTAAATGATTCTAATGACCCTAGAGCAAATTTATTGTATTCGTTAAAGCCTTATCTTAGAGAAGAACGTAAGGATAAATTAGATCAATATGCTAATTTGTTGAATGTAGCAAAAATTGCTGACATTTTTAAGAATGAAAATAAGGAGAATCATCATGATGCCTAATTATTATAACCCCTATTGGTATCGTTATAATTATTCAAAATCTAAAGTTAATGATGATGTGGCTAAAGAACAAGAAAAAAAATCATCTAGATTTTATCACTTTGGACCTGTAAATTTTAAGAATCCTCTCTTTTGTGATATCGAAGAACCTATTTTTGAGGTTCTTGGAATATCTCTTTATCTAGATGATATTATTATTATTGGTTTATTATTTTTTCTATATCAGGAAGGCGTGCAAGATGAAATGCTTTATATAGTCTTGATTATGCTATTATTAAGCTGATTGATTTATTCTATTATAATTTTATCTTGAATTATACTAATATAAGCTTGTTTGTGCATAGGTTCTTCGTCACGGTCAATTTCCCTAACAATATTTGCAATTCTAATTTGTACAGTATCGACTAATCCAGCAGCTATAATTGCTTGCTTATTGCCTTTTGCACCAGCGTGAGCAAGTCCTCTTAGTGCTCCTAATACGATAATATTATCAGATGCAATAACTTCTGCACCAGAGTTTACATCTCCTAAAATTACTAGACTTCCTTCTACTTCCATTTTTTGTCCGGAACGTAATGACCCTCTATGAAATTTAGTTTCTGATACTGCAATTTCCTTTTCAAATGTCTTTTTTATACTGTGTAAGCCTAAACTTTTTGGCATATCAAATTCAATGTCTACGTCTATTTTACTTTTTATTAATTCTTGGATGTCATCTATTTCTTTGTTTTTTAATATTTTTCCAGTTACAGTTATAGGTGTTTTTTCATCTTTGTATAGCTTTTTTAATTCTGTTAATTTCTTTTTTAATGCTGTCACAATTTCTTCATGTTCTGCTTCATCACTTAATTTTATGAGAATTTCATCTTTTTTTAGATTTATACTAACACAATTTTTCATTTTTTACATCCTTTCTTTATCTCATAATTTCAACATATGGTGTTGCACTCATATTTTCTTCTACATTTTGTGTATTCATGCCAAAATATTCTTGCATAATGTCTCTAACTACTTCTGCCGTATAGTTTCCGTGCCCTCCGTTTTCAACCATAACGACAATAGCAATTTCTGGGTTTTCAAATGGTGCAAATCCTACAAACCATGCATGTACTTTATTGTTTGGCGCTTCTGCTGAACCTGTTTTTCCTCCTACACTAATGTTAAAGTCTTTAAATCTAACATATGCTGTTCCAGTTGTATCGCTAGTAACAGATTTCATTCCTTCTAGTACAGCCTTTAAGTATTCTTGTTTGATGTCTATGTTTTCTGTGGCATCTTCGCTAATTCCAAGTTTTTGATTTACAAATTTGTTGATTTCTTCTTTAGAAGATTCTGATCCATTAGCATTTCTAATAGTTTTTACAATGCTGACATCTATTTTCTTTCCTCCGTTTGCTAGCATACTTATATATCTTGCCATTTGTAAAGGTGTAAATTCGTTATCACTTTGACCGATTGCTGCTTGTAATACTGTTCCTGGTCCCCATGGCTCGTTTGGATGTAATTTTGACCATGTTTCTTTGCTGGCTAAGGCTCCTGATATTTCTCCTTGTAATTCTATGCCTGTTTTTTGTCCTAATCCAAAGTATTTTGCAAATCTTACTAAATTATCTATTCCCATTCTGTCGGAAGTTTCATAAAAGAAATAGTTACAAGATCTTTCAATTGCTCCAGATACGTCTAGTAATCCATGTCCTGTGTGATAATCAGTATATATCCAACATCGTGGTTGATAGTCTCTATATTTTTTGTAGATTCCTGTATCATTGATTTTTGTTTTTAAATTAATTACTCCTGATTCTAGACCTGCAATAGCTGTTACCATTTTGAATGTAGAACCTGGTGAATAAGAATTTTGTGTTGCTTTGTTTACTAATGGCTTTGCTTCATTGTCACGATATTTGGCCCAATTTTCATTGCTAATTCCTCCTACAAAGTCTGATGGTGTATAGTCTGGATAGCTTGACATTGCTAGCACTTCTCCTGTATTTACATTCATTACGACACATGCTCCTGCATTTGTCTTATATGCTGTTCCAAATCCTCCACTTGCTATTTTTTGAATGTTTGCTGCTAATGCATTTTCTGTAATTCTTTGTAAGTTAGCATCAATTGTTAATACAATGTCTGAACCTGCTATGGCTTCTTCTGAAATATATTCTGCCGTAGTGGTTCCGTCTACTGCCATATCTATTTGTTTAATTCCATTTCTACCTTTTAAGTATTCTTCAAATACATATTCTATTCCTGTTTTTCCAATAATATCATTTGGGCTATAAGTAGATTTTCTTGATTCATATTCATCTGGATCAATTTGAGATGCATATCCTAATATATGTGATGCTAAGTTTCCAGATGTGTATTCTCTAATTGGTTTTACTACTATGTTTATTCCTGCAAATTTTTCAGAACTTTCACTAAATTCAGCTACCGCTTCTCTTGGTATATTGTTTGATATTGTGACTGCTCTTGTACTACTATAACCTTTTTGTGAAATTAAATAGCGAATGGCTATTATTTTTCTAATGTCCTGGATGTTATTATTTTGTATTTTATATTTGTCTTTAAATTTATAAAAGGCTTGTTCTGCTGTTATGTCTTCATCTAAGTTGTTTTCTTTTTTCCATTTTGCTAATGTTTCATCTGCTATTGTGAATTCAAATGGTTCAATTTTAATTGGGAAAATGTCTGAATATGAGCATCCGTGCTTTTCTAATACTTGTATCATGTTTAAAATAGCTATGTTTAAGTCTTCTACGTCTACTTTACTTTTATACATTTCAAGAGAAAATGCCATTTTTGAAGTAACTAATGGTATTCCTGTTTTGTCTAAAATTGAGCCCCTTGCAGCTTCTATTGTACTTTCTCTGGTAAGTCTTGTGTTTGATTCTTCTCGATATTCTGCTCCATGTACAATTTGAAGGTTAAATAATCTGGCAATTAGAACAATACCAATAATATATATTAGTACAGTTAATATATTAAATCTTAATTTTATGTTTGCTTTTTTTGCTGGTTTTTGTCTTTTTCCTACCAAATTTTTCTCTCCTTTTATATTAAAAATATCTTGTTAAGATTGTGTTTCCTTTATATTCATTTTCTATATAGTATCCAAATTTTTGCATTAATGGATATAAAATAATTGTTAGGATTAAGTTATAAATTACTTCTATTGTTAATATTTTTATGAAATTCCATATTTCTAAATTTGTTACTAAAATTATATAGTTTAAGATATATATTAATATTTCAAATATTGCAGTTGCTACCATTATCATTACCATAATGGTGACTCTACTATCTTTTGAAAAGTTTTTATCAAATAGTGCTGCTAAAAATCCTACTAATGCTAGTCCTACTGCATTAAGTCCTACTTTTGTTCCTATTATTAAGTCTAATAATATTCCTATAATAAATCCATATGTCGCCCCCATAGTTTTTTTCGAAAAAAGTCCTATGAAAAGTACATATATTACAAATAGGTTCGGCATGATACCACTAATGGTAAACCAATTAAAAAAATTAGCTTGTAAAATATAAATGAATATAGTTAATATTATTAAACTAATATGAATAACTACTTTTTTCAATTGGCTTACCTCTCCTTCTATTTGTTTGTTACTACTAATACAGTTCCTATTTTGTCAAAGTTAACAGCTGTTTCTATTAATGCATATCTGTCTGTCATGTTTTGGGTATTTACTACTTTTTTTACATTCCCTACATGAATTCCTTTTGGATAAATTCCACCTAATCCTGATGTTTCAATGCTGTCGCCTTGTATCATATTGCTGTCAGTTGGAATATACATTGCTCTTAATGATGATTTGTCATCTAAGGTTCCTTTGCATACGATTGTTTCTTGTGTTGTACTCATTAAACAACTAACTGAACTTGCTGTGTCAATTATAGTTTGTACTTTTGCGGTTGAATCAGTAACAGATATAACATGTCCAACTAACCCTTCGTCTCCAATGACTGTCATATTTTCTTCAACTCCGTCTTTTTTTCCAATGTTGATTATTATTGTTTTTGAATAATTACTAATGTCTTTATTTATAACATATCCTGGTATGGTTTTATATTCTCCATATTTTTCTGTTAGGTTTAAATATTCTCTTAATGTTTCATTTTGTGTTTTGATGTTTTCTAATTCTCGCAAAGCTTGCTCTAATTCACTGTTTTCTTGCCTTAGTTTTTCGTTTTCTTCTTTTAGTTTGTTAATGTCTGTAAAAAATGTATTATGTCCGCTGATTTTATTTTTTAAATAGGTTAGACCATTTTGAATTGGCATTACTAAATTGCTTGCTACATTTTCAAAGAAAGAGTTCCCTCTATCTCCATTCGAAAATATTACAATTGCGATTAATATGAGTATAGTTATAATAACGCCTATAATTCCAGCTTTTTTACTTTTATACATTGTACACTCCTTTTTTATTTTCTCTTTCTACTATTTATTAATACTGTTTTTAGCCTTTCTAAGTCTTCTAGTGTTTTTCCTGTTCCTCTTACTACACATTCAAGTGGAGATTCTGCAATATATACTGGCATCCCTGTTTCTATACTTATTAGCTTGTCCAAATTCTTGATGAGTGCTCCTCCTCCTGCTAGGACAATTCCTTTTTCCATTATGTCTGATGCTAATTCTGGTGGTGTTTTTTCTAATGTTAGTTTTACTATTTCTACAATTTTTGTTATAGATTCTTTAATCGCTTCTTCAATTTGTACTGATGTCACTATTATATTTCTTGGTAATCCATCACCTAAGTCTCTTCCTCTTACTTCCATAGATGTTTCTGTCATTAGTGGCATTGCACATCCTATCTCCATTTTTATTTGTTCTGCCGTTGTTTCTCCGATGGCTAAGTTCATTTCATGTTTTATATAATTTACTATATCTTCATCTAATTCGTCTCCAGCTATTCTTAATGAATGACTTACTACTATTCCTCCTAAGGAAATGACTGCAACTTCAGTTGTTCCTCCTCCTATGTCAACAATTATGCTTCCACTTGGCTCTCCTACTTCTATGGAAGCTCCAATTGCTGCTGCCATTGGCTCTTCTATTAAGTAAACTTCTTTTGCTCCAGCTTGGATTACAGATTCTTCTACCGCTCTTTCTTCTACCTCCGTAATTCCAGAGGGTACACCTACTACGACTCTCGGTTTTCCTGCATTGTATCTTCTACTTACTTTTTCAATTAGATTTTTTAACATTAGTTGTGTTGCTGTAAAGTCTGCAATTACACCATCTTTTAATGGTCTTACTGCTTTTATTTGTTCTGGTGTTCTTCCGTAACATGTCTTTTGCTTCGTTTCCTGTTGCTAGAATGTTTCCTGTTTTTCTATCTATTGCTACGACTGAAGGTTCTTTTAATACAATTCCCTTTCCTTTTAATGTTACCAAAATATTGGCTGTTCCTAAGTCAATTCCTATGTCTTTTGACCCAAATGTAAAAAAACTCATTTTCTTGTTTCCTTTCTTTTTTTCAAAATTTTAATCTTTTGTTTCTGAAAATATTTTTGAAAAAATACTGGTATAGGTTTTATCTCCTATTACTAAGTGGTCTAATAATTGAATTCCTAATAAATTGGTAGCTTTGTACAAACGCTCTGTAAATTCTATGTCTATTTCGCTTGGCGTTGCATCTCCACTAGGATGATTATGAACTAAAATTATTTTTGGTGCTTTTATTTTTATTGGTTCTTCTAATATGTCTTTTATTGATACATTTGCAAAGTTTGTTCCTCCAATTGCTATGTCTTGCATTTTTAAAATGTCATTTTTATTGTTTAGTATTATATTTTTTACTATTTCTCTTTTTTGAAATCTTAATTCTTCCATCATGATTTTTGCTAAATCATATGGTTCTGTTATTGTTATTCTTTTGAAAGTGGTAGGCATCGCCATGCGACTGGCTAGTTCCCCTACTGCTTTTAATTGGATGGCTTTTACTTTTCCTATGCCATTGATTTCCATTAGTTCTTGTAAACTAATATGTCTTAAAAAATTAAGTCCTTCTATGTCTGTTTTATTACGGTTTAATACTTTTTGTGCTAATTGCACAGCGGTTTCTTGTTTTGTTCCTGTTTTTATTATTATTGCTAGTAATTCTGCATTTGATAAAGATTTTTCTCCATGCCATTCTAATTTTTCATAAGGTCTTTCTAATTCTGGTAATTCTTTTATTGGTATTGGCAATTGATATTTTCCTTTCTTGTTCTGATTACCCCTATATTTTTTTATATATGTAAATAGCTAGTACCATTCCTATAATACTAGATATACTTATTTTAAACATTAGTGCAAATGTTACTTTCATAACACTCAAGTCTAATACTATTGGATTCTCTAGTCCAAAGCTTCCACTGTATGATAACCACCATAGCCAGTCTACTTTTGATGCTAGTTCTCCCAATAATCCCCCTACTACTAATCCTGATAAAATAAATATTAATAATATCCATATATTTTTTTCTCTTGTGGCCATTTTCTACCTCCATTTTTTCTTCGTTTTTTCTTACGGCTATTTTGTTTTTATTCTACTTTTGGTATTATATATTGAATTTTTATTTTTTTCAAGTAGATTAATGTATTTGTTATAAAATTTTTAAGTTGAATGCTTATTAATTACCAAAAATTGTGCCTTTTCATATAATGGTATAAGTAGTATAATATATTTAGTAGTTGTTAAGGAGGATTTTAACTTTATGAAAATAGAAAAATTGGCAGAAAATAAAATTAGAGTGATTATTAATTCTGATGACATAGAAAAAATTAATCTTGATTTTCATTCTGTAATGTCTAAAGCTGTTGAAACTCAAGGACTTTTTTTTGATATTTTAAAAAAGGCTGAAAAAGAAGTGAATTTTCATACAGATGGATGTAAATTACTTGTAGAAGCTTTTTCTTCTCATAATGATTTTTGGGTTTTTATGATTACAAAATATAAAAATGAGAATGATACGTCTAAAAAAAAGTTAAGTGTGAAAAAGAAAACTGTTATTTTTGATTGTTGTAAAGTTTATGATTTTGATGATTTTAATACTTTTTGCGATTTTTGTAATTCTTTACATAAAATAAAAAATTTTGATATAAAAAAATTATGTAAAGATTCATCTTTATATAAATATCATTATACATATTATTTAGTTTTATCAAATATTAATGAACATTATATTTATAAGAATATTTTCTTTTCCTTAATATCAGAATTTGCTAATGTTGTTAAACATTCAGAAAGTTTTGAAAATAAGTTAATGGAACATGGTAAGTTAATTATAAAGAAAAATGCTATTTTAGTAGGCAAAAATTTATGATTGTATCAGTTTCTATAAAACTGATACAATCATATTATTATATTTATTCCATATAATGTTATGGGGTGAATTCTTTTGCTTATAAAATCATTTAAACTAAGTAAAAAATTATTTATTATTTGTTTTATTGGTATTTTGATTTTTTCTAGTATCATAATTTTTAATTCATTTGCTAATGAAAATGAAAATACAGAAAAAATGTCAGAACAAAAAAATGATTTTATAAAATGGGTTGATTTTAATATAACTGCAGATGCTTTGAATAAGACTGCCAAGCTGGATATTGATTCTCATTGTAATAATAGTGATATAAAATATAATTGGATTGAACTTTTGGCTTATCTTGCTTGTAAAAACGGACGGAAACTTTAAAAATTTTAAACAAACTGATTTGAATAAGCTTATTGAAGAGCTTCAAAGTGGTTTAACTATGGAAGATTTAACTCAAGATATGAAATTTTATGATTATTATTATAAAAGCTATTGTGCTGTTTTAAGTGGTTTTATTGGTAACTATTCAATTGAAATTCCTTCCGAAGATGGTTCAAAATCTTATGAAGAAAAGTATGGTTTGAAAGCTTTTCTCCCTATTGCAAAAAATTATAGTTTTAGTCATTATGATGATTTTGGCAATTCTAGATCTTATGGTTTTAAGAGAACACATCTTGGAAATGATTTAATGGGAAGTATCGGAACTCCTATTATTGCTGTTGAATCTGGTGTAATTGAAAATTTAGGTTGGAATCAATATGGTGGTTGGAGAATTGGAATTAGGAGTTTTGATACTCAAAGATATTATTATTATGCACATCTAAGGAAAAATCATCCTTATGCCGAAGGACTGGAAGTAGGCATGCATGTAAAAGCTGGCGACGTAATTGGCTATTTGGGTATGACTGGCTATAGCATTAAGGAAAATGTAAATAATATCAATGTACCACATTTGCATTTTGGAATGCAATTAATTTTTGATGAATCACAAGTGGATAGTCCAAATGAGATTTGGATTGATGTTTATCAAATTATTGAATTTTTGAAGAAAAATCGTAGTGAAGTTTATATGTCTAATACGGAAACAAAAGATTATGAACGAAAATTTGATTTTATGGATAGTAATTTAATGGAATAAATAAATGAGAAAATGAGGAATTGGGGACGGCCCCATATTCCTCTTTTTATCGTTTTCCTAACTGAATCTTTATGTCTCGATTTATTTTTCCTCTCGTTATTTTAAGAGTTACTATATCATTCGGTCTTTTTGTATATATATACTCTCTTAAATCATTCATCGTATTTAATTGGATGTTATCTATATTTGTTATAATGTCTCCTTCTTTTAATTCTGTCATGTCTGCTGGTCCATTTTTCGTAATTTGTACTACATAAATTCCTTTTTTAAAGTTGATGTTGGTCTCTTCTTTTAAATATGGTATTACTTCTTTATCAAAAGCATATATTCCTATTGTTGCTTCTTGAAAATTCCCTGTATGTCTAAAACTTTCAATAATTGGTTTTACAATGTTAATTGGTATGGCAAATCCAATTCCTTCTGCTGATGATATTTTTACAGTGTTTATTCCTATTACTTTTCCATCTGGATAAATAAGTGGTCCACCACTGTTTCCTGGATTGATAGTTGCATCTGTTTGTATTAAATTCGTCATATAGGAGTCTTTATTTTCTTCTTCTAGTTTAATAGTTCTATTTTTTGCACTTATTATTCCTGATGTTACTGTTCTTCTGAATTCGAATCCAATAGGATTTCCAATTGCATATACAGTCTCGCCTACTCTTATCTTGCTGGAGTCTCCTAATTCAACATATTCCAAATTTTTAGCATTAATCTTTGTAAGTGATAAGTCTAAATCGCTATCACTCCATACTACTGTTCCTTCATAATGGTTTCCGTTTTCTAAAGTAATATAACATTGACTATATTGACTTCCTGTAACATGAGCATTGCTCAAAATGTACCCATTGTCTGTAACTATAATTCCAGTTCCCAATCCTAGTTCACTTTCTGTACTTTTTGATAATATACTGTCCCCTGTACTTTTTAGTTTTGAAATTCCTACTACCTTTCTTGTTGTTTGTTCTATAATATCTGCTACTTTTTCATTGTTTTTGACTGCTTCATCCACAGTTTGTAAGTTTTCTGTGTACAATGTTTTTGTTGTTTCATATTCAGAAGGTGTAATGTCTATGTTTTTATATGTAGTGTATAAATAGAACCCAAAAATCCATAAAAATATTGATATAATTGTAATTATTATGGCTTTTCTTTTATAGTTTTTTTGTTTCCTTTTTTTCAAAATTTTCCACCTCAAAAATATTATGTGCAAAATGTAAGTTTTTAAACTTTTTTATTAAAGTTTGTAAGGATAATGGAGCCGTCCCCAATTCCGATGAGCCTGTCCCCAATTCCGCATTTTCGTTTTAAATCTATTGACATTTTTTATATAAAAAATATATAATGACATAAATTGTAGATTATTGTACTTTTAAGTCGATTTTACTAGATATACAAAAGGATGATTGAAATATGAAAGAAAAAATATATAATTTTACTAACCCTCAAAATTCTATATGGCTTACTGATAATTTTTTCCAATCTGATAATATTTCTAATGTCGGTGGAGCTTTATTGTTTGAAGAAAAAGTGGATTTTGATTTGTTGGAAAAGGCTATTTTTTTGTTTATTGAGAAAAATGATACTATGAGATTTGCTTTTCGATTAGTTGATTCTATTCCTTTTCAATATGTAAAGAAATTTAAATCTTCTAAATTAGAAAAGTTTTATTTTTCTTCTAAAGAGGAGCTTTCTCTTGCTGAAGATGATTTTGTTAATGTTAATCTTAATGCTTGTGATGAATTTTTATTTTCTTTTAAATTGATAGAGTTTCCTGATGGTACGGGTGGTTTTCACGCTACTTTGCATCATTTGATTGTTGATGCTTGGAGTATGAGCCTTTTGATTGATGAAATTACTTCTTTGTATTCTGATTTGAAAAATAATAGATATATTAGTGATGAAGACTATCCTTCTTATGTTGACTATATTCGTTCTGAGGAGCTTTATGTTAAATCTGAAAAGTTTCAAAAAGATACTTCTTATTGGCAGGAAACTTTTGATTGCCCTCCTAGTTTAGTGTCTTTTTCATCTAAGACTTCTTATAATACATCACAAAAAGCTGATAGATTTATTTATCCTTTAGAGAATAGTAAAGATATTAATGAGTTTTGCAAAGAGCATGATATTCCTATTTTCTCATTTTTTGTTACACTTTTTTCTCTTTATCTATATAAAATTTCAAATGTTAATGATATTGTTTTGGGAACACCTATTTTAAATCGTAATGGGTTTAAAGAGAAAAATACTATAGGAATGTTTGTTAATACTTTGCCTATGAAGGTTTCTATTGACCCTACTTTGAATTTTGTTGAACTTGCTAAACAGGTTTCAAAGTTGCAATTTTCATTGTTTAGGCATCATAAGTATCCTTATTCTGACATTCTAAAATTTGTTAGAAAAAAATATGATTTTTCTAATAATTTGTATGATACTATTATTTCTTATCAAAATGCAAGAGATAATTTGCAGTCTTCTGATTTGAAATATTCTACACATTGGAATTTCTGCGGTTCTATTTCTCACAGTTTGGATATTCATATTTATGATATGGATGATAGCGGAATTTTAAAGTTTTATTATGATTATCAGGTTGAGAAGTTTAGTGAAAAAGAGATTAAAAATATAAATTATCGAATTATATACATGATAAAACAAATTTTGTCTAATGATGCTATTTTAACAAGTGATATTGAATTGCTAGATGATTATGAAAAAAATCGTTTGGCTGATTTTAATGGTTCAATGGTTGATGATTCTATTGATGATACTTTGATTGCCCTTTTTGAGAAACAGGTAAATAAGACTCCTAAACATATAGCTTTAAAATTTAAGGATGAAGAGCTTACTTATCAACAATTGTATAATAAAGTTTGTAAGTTAGCTAATTTATTGAGAAAAAAAGGCATTTCAAAAGGGAAACCTGTTGTACTATTGATTAATCGTAGTATGGAAATGGTTATTGCTATGTTAGCTACTCTTAAAGCTGGTGGCTATTATATTGCAATTGATCCTTTTTGGCCTAATGATAGGATTGAATTTATTATTCAAAATAGTGATAGTAATTTTTTGATTACTAGTGAAAGATATGTTGCTAATTATGAAGATAAACTTACTTGTATTTTAGTGGAGACTATACCTAGTTTAAAAGATGCTTCTGTTCTTCCAAATTCAACGACTCCTGATGATTTGGCTTATATTTTGTACACTTCTGGCTCTACTGGAGAACCAAAGGGAACTCTTATTACTAATCGTAATGTTGTTGGTTTATTGCATGCTACTAATAATATATTTAACCAAAATGAACAAGATGTTTGGACTTTATTTCATACTTATACTTTTGATTTTTCAACATGGGAAATTTTTGGTTGTTTGCTTTATGGTGGAAAGTTGGTTGTTATTCCAAAAGAGGTAACTACTAATCCAAAGGAATTTTTTAATTTAGTAATTCATGAGAAAGTTACTATTTTAAATCAAACTCCTACTTTCTTTTATAAGGTTCTTGAACAAGAGAAGCTGTTTGATTTGTCTTCTTCTGATTTATCTATTCGCTATATTATCTTAGGTGGAGAGGCAGTTCAGGCAAAACCTTTAAAATATTTTAAAAATAAATATCCTGATATAAAAATTTATAATGGCTATGGTCCTACTGAAACTACAGTTTTTGCTGTGATGGGAGAGATAACTGATGAAGATATTTTTGGGGACGATATTTATATTGGTAAGCCAATTATGAATTATCAAATTTATATTTTAAATAATGAATTGAAACCACTTCCTATTGGTGTTGATGGAGAAATTTGTATTGGCGGTGCTGGAGTTTGCAATGGCTATTTTAAAAAACCAGATTTGACAAAGGAAAAATTTATTTATACTAAAAATTATGGATTGTTGTATAAATCTGGTGATGTGGGGCATTTTTGCCAAGATGGTCGAATTCGTTATGTTGGTAGAAATGATAATCAAGTTAAAATTAGAGGTTTTAGAATTGAACTAGATGAAATTCAAAAACAAATTTTAAATTGTGATGATGTAAAAAAAGCTATTGTCGTTCCAGTTGAAAATAGCAATTTTACTAAATCTTTGGTAGCATTTTTTGAGGCTTCTACTTCTGATGATATTTCTTCTCGTGTTTTGGAACAGATTAGAAAAAAGTTGACTTCTTACATGATACCTAAAATATATCAAGTAGATGAGTTTCCTGTTACTAATAATGGTAAAGTTGATGTTAAATATTTGATTAATAATGTTTATCAGTCTACTTACAATAAACAAATTGTTGAACCTCAAAATGATTTGGAAAAGGAATTGTTGGCTATTTTGACTAGTTTAATAAATGTTCCAAATATTTCTACTACTGATGATTTTTTTGAAGATTTAGGCTTGGATTCTTTGAATGTTATGGATTTTACTACTAAGCTTTGTAAGTATCATGTTGAGATACAAGATATTAATAATTATTCTAATATTCAAAAATTGGCTAAAAAAATAGATGTTCATACAAATGAAAACTTTTTTGAGGATAAAATTCAAAAAGATATTTATATTGGTGATGCTAATTTTAATTATGATTTGACATATGTGTTGTTAACTGGTGTTACTGGATTTTTAGGTTCTCATATTTTATATGAGCTATTAATTAATCCTTCTGTTTCTACCATTTATTGCTTGATTAGGAAGAAGTATAATGTTACTATTCAAGAGAGATTTGATAAGATTATTCAAAATTATTTTTCAGATTATGACTTGAAAAGTTTGATTGAACAAAAGGTTGTACTAATTGATGGTAATTTTGAAAAGAATAATTTGGGCTTAGAAATTGCTGAATATACTGATTTGAAAAATTCAGTTACTACTGTAATTCATTGTGGCGCTAATGTTAGACATTATGGAAAATATGATGTTTTTTATCAAGCTAATGTACAAGGAACTAAAAATATTATTCATTTTTGTCTAGATTCTTCTGCTGCTTTGGCTCATATTTCTACAATGTCTGTTGGCGGATATTGTAAATTGGATGAGGATAAATTGCTTACTGAACAAAATATTAATGTTAATCAGAATTTTAGAAATCATGTTTATTGTTTTACTAAATATGAGGCAGAGTGCGAAGTTTTAAAGGGCATTGCACAAAGTCAATTAAAGGCTAAAATATTTAGATTGGGTAATATTATGCCAAGATATCGTGATGGTAGATTCCAAATTAATATGCATCAAAATGGCTTTTTGAGTAGGTTAAAAACTTTGTTGGACATGTCTGCTACTACAAAGTTGATTAATGATTATACTATTGATATTAGCCCTGTTGACATTTGTGCTTATTGTATTATAAAATTAATGGAGATGTCGTCTACACAGACTATTTATCATATTAGTAATCCTCATGTGTTGAATGTAAAGGATATTATGAATAGTTTTTGTGTTTCTTTGAATGAGGTTGATATTGATACTTGTATTGATATGATTAAAAGCTTAAACAAGCCTTTAAATGCTCATCTTGTTAATGATTTATTGGCTTGCGAGTATAAAGAAGTTCCTTTTTCTTCTACTATTACAGTAAATGCTTTGAAAGATTTGGGAATTTTGTGGCCAAAGATTGATGATATTTATTTGTCTAATCTTTATCAATTGATTTTACAAATATAAGTTTAGGAGTTACTTATGAAAAAATTTAAGTTTAAAATTTATTCAAAAATAATATTGGTCGATGTCCTTCTAGTACTTGGTATGTCTTTGTTGGTACCAGTGCTTTCTGGCTATCCTCCTTTTTCAGAGGAGGCTAGCTTTCAAATTCAAATTGAGGGTTTGACACATACTCAACAATATATGCTTCTAGGTTTATTTGGTATTCTTTTGCATTTATTTTTTATTAGATTATTTTCACGTAACATTTGTACTTTTTTGGATGCCTATGATAATAAAAAGACATGTTCTAAAGAGTTTATTAGAAAAATTCGTGAAGATTGCTTTTCTATGAATACTAAAATATTTATCTTGGAGCTGGTTGTTTTAACCATTTTACTTGCTATTTTATTTACTAATGTTAAGATTAGTATTGTTTTGTGTATTAAATTTTTGTTGATTTATTTTTCTTTTATTATGTCTTCTGCTATTATTTATATTCTTTTAATTAGAGATGATTTAAATGGCGTTATTCAAAAAACTTATGAGTTTTATGGAGAAATGCTTTTACATTGCAAAAAGACAAAGTTTAATAATAATTTGACTAAACATTTATTACCTTTCTTTTTTATTATAACTGTTATTACATGTTTATTAGGATATTCTAAGGTTTGTGATACTTTGGGAGAAAGTTCTTATTACTATTATAATCTTTATTTGAATAATTTGGATTATTCTTCTCTTTCTTTGTCTAGTTTAAAGGAAGAGCTAAATAAGATTCCCCTAAAGAATAATGATGATTATTATATGATTTTGTTTGATAAACATAATAAGGATTCTATTTACTTTTCTTCTACTGATGGATATGTTTCTGACTTTTTCTTGATTTATATGAATAATTATGCTTCTCAAACAAATGGTAGAATTTATGAGTATTTCGGTGTTGAAGAACAGGCTTATCTTAAAGATGTTACATTGGGTTCTGGTGAAACTATAAGTGTCGGATTTAAGTATTCTAATACTAGTATAGATACTATCGTTTTCTTTGTTACTGTTGTTATTCTTTCTACTCTTGCTTATACTTCTGCTTTGACTTTCTGGGCTAAAAATACAAGTAAAAGTATTATAGATGTTTCTAATAGCATGATAGACATCGCTACTCACGAGAATATTGAAAAGGCTAATCCTCTTCCTATTTTGTCAACAGATGAAATTGGAGATTTGACTTCTGCTTTTAATAAGATTCAAAAGCTTACTAATAAGCATATTGAACAAATTCAAGATAATACAGATATGCTTATGGAAAAAGAGCGTCTTGCTTCTCTTGGTCAATTGATTGGTGGTATTGCTCATAACTTGAAAACTCCTATCATGTCAATTTCAGGTGCTGCAGAAGGTTTGACTGATTTGATTAAGGAGTATGATTCTTCTATTGATGACCCAGAGGTTAATAGTCAAGATCATCACGATATTGCTCATGATATGTCTGATTGGGTTTCTAAAATTAAAACTCATACAGAGTATATGTCTGATGTTATTACAGCTGTAAAAGGTCAGGCTGTTACTCTTTCTAATGAAGATGAGATTTCTTTTACAGTTGGCGAATTGCTAAAAAGAGTCGATATTCTTATGAAACATGAGTTGAAAAATGCTATTGTTTATTTGAATATTTCTATGAAGACTGATGAGCATACTTTGATTCATGGTGATGTTAATAGCTTGGTTCAGGTTATTAATAATATGATATCAAATTCTATCCAAGCTTATAATGGTAAGCCTGAACAGAATATTGATTTGTCCGTTTTTAAAGAGGATAATAGCTTGATTATTTCTATTAAAGATTATGCTGCTGGTATTCCTAAACATGTTTTGGATAAGTTGTTTAAGGAGATGATTACTACTAAGGGAAAGAATGGTACTGGACTTGGCTTATATATGTCTTATTCTACTATTCGTGCTCATTTTAATGGTACTATTACTGTTGATTCTGAAGAGGGTTCTGGTACTACCTTCAAAATTATTCTTCCTTTGTAAGAGAGGAATTGGGGACGGTCCCAATTCCTCTCTTTTTTTTGAAAAAAGTATTGATTTTTCCACTTTTTATTAATATAATGTTGAAAAATAGTATTATTGAGGTAAAATATGAGAAAAGGTTTACAAAATTTAGATACTAATGAAAATAGAGGTTATAAGATTATTGCTGTTGATGATGAAGAAGGCATTATTGATTCTTTATCTATCTTTTTAAAAAGGTCTGGCTATGAGTTTATTGGGGTTACTGACCCAATGGATGCTATTGAAAGAGTGAGGCATGAGCATTTTGATTTGATGATTTTAGATTTTATTATGACTCCTATTCATGGTGATCAGGTAGTTGAGGAGATTCGTACTTTTAATAAAGAGTTGTATATTTTGCTTTTGACTGGTCATAAGGATTTAGCTCCGCCTTTGGAAACTATCCGAAGATTGGATATTCAGGGGTATTGCGAAAAGAGTGATAAATTTGATCAATTGTTGTTGCTTATAGAGTCTGGTATTAAGTCTATTGCTCAAATGAATGAGATTAAGAAAATTAATGAAGAGCTAGAGACATCTTATTTAGAGAGTATCGAAACTTTGCGTTATACTGTTGAGGCTAAGGATTCTTATACTAGAGGTCATTCTGATAGGGTTGCTCAATATTCTGTTTTAATTGGAAAACATCTTGGTTTATCAGATGATGATTTAAGAACTTTACGAATTGGTGGGTTGTTCCACGATATTGGAAAGATAGGCGTTCCTGATAGTATTTTATTAAAGGATGCTAAGTTGACTGATGATGAATATTCCGAAATTAAAAATCATCCTTCTATTGGTGCTCATATCTTATCAACGGCTACTATTTTTAAGAGTATGATTCCTATTGTTAAACATCATCATGAAAGGTTTGATGGTCATGGCTATCC
>CANQES010000013.1 GCA_947595555.1 uncultured Clostridia bacterium
TCAGAAGTATTGTCTTCAAATGGTTCAACATCTCAAGCAAGTATTTGTGGAAGTACTTTATCACTAATGGATGCAGGAGTACCAATTAAAAGACCAGTAGCTGGTATTTCAACAGGATTAGTAACAAATCCAGACAATGATGACGATTATGTTATGCTAGTAGATATCCAAGGATTAGAAGATTTCTTTGGAGATATGGACTTTAAAGTTGGAGGAACAGAAAAAGGAATTACAGCAATTCAAGTTGACATTAAATGTGATGGATTAACTTATGACATAATAAAAGAAGCATTTGAAAAGACTAGAAAAGCAAGACATTATATTTTAGATAATGTTATGTTGCCTGTGATTAGTAAGCCAAGGGATGACATTTCAAAATATGCACCAAGAATTGTTGGAACACAAATAAAAGTAGAAAAAATAAAAGATGTCATTGGAACTGGAGGAAAGGTAATCAATAAAATTATTGAAGAAACTGGAGTAAAAATTGACATTGAAGAAGATGGACAAGTATTCATTTATTCAAATGATAATGAAAAAGCAATGCAAGCTCTAGAAATGATAGAAGACATTGTAAGAGATGTGGAAGTAGGAGGAATTTATTACGGAGAAGTAGTTCGTATAATGAACTTTGGAGCATTTGTAGATTTAGACTGTGGTGGAAAAGAGGGGCTATTGCATATTTCTAAAATTTCAAATGAAAGAATCAAAAACATTGAAGACGTACTTCATGTTGGAGATAAAGTAACAGTAAAAGTAATCAATATCGATGACCAAGGAAGAATTAATCTTAGTATGAAAGATTTTAAAGAATAAAAACTTTTTGAGGGAATTTAGATAAAAGATTATCTAAATTCTCTTTTGAAGTTAATCTAAGGAGAAATTTTATGAGTAAAGAAAAGAAAACGATTTCTTTTAGTATATCAAAATTAATTACAATATTAATTTTATTAGTATTTTTATATTTTGCATATAAATATTATCAAACAAATAATTTTAATGACTTTGTAAAAAGTGAAACAAACTTATATACTTCACATTTTACAAGAGATAACAGGACTTATAAAATAACTTCTGAAGAATACAATGATGCCATGTTTTATAAAAAAGTAAAAGTAAATAAAAACCAACCATACAAAGTAACGTGTATGGTAAAAACTAATCAAGTGGAAGCAAAAGAAAAACAATCAGGAGTAGGAGCACAAATATCTATAGAAGGAACGACAGAAAGGTCAGTAGCAATCTCAGGAACACAAGAATGGCAAAAAATTGAATTAATATTCAATAGCAAAAACAGAGAAGAAATAAATATAGGATTTCGTTTAGGTGGATATTTGGGAAAAGCAAAAGGAGAAGCATGGTTCTCGAATTTTACAATAGAAGAAGGAATAGCAGAACAGGATAATAATTGGAAATTTGCATGTTTTATTTTTAAAACTACAGATGTAACGTTAAATCAAAAACAAATTAAATTGAAAGTAACGCAAAATGATATTAAGGACATTACAAATACTATTAATTTGTTTGAAACATCTTGTTATAATTTATCAGATGGAAAAATGACAGCAGATTGTGACATATATGAAATCAATACACCATTAGCCAGCTTGTCTTATGATAATGAATTTGGGTATTATGCTTCAGCAGAGGATATAGAAAATCAAATTAAAGACACTATAGCTTCAAACAGTTATGACCACATATTTGCTATAGTTAAACTTGGAGATGAAGAACATGAAAATGATATTCAAGTAAATGATTGGATAGGCTTAGGCTCAATGGACTATTATGGAATAGGATTTTCGAATATACGATTACCAAATGATTCGAAAAGTTATATATATAAATACAATAGTAGAATTAATACATTTCCAGAAGAAGTATTTTTACATGAATTTTTACATTCATTAGAAAGAAATGCCCAAGAGTATGGCTATAGTAGACCAGAATTACATGATTATGAAAAATATGGATATAAAAATGAAGCATTAACAGGACAAAAAACATGGTACACCGATTATATGAATAAAAACATTAATATAAATGGTAATCAAGTAGGTTTACCAAAAGAAGTATTTACATTAAAACCAGCAAAAAGTAGTAATTTTAAATATTCTTATAAGATGGAAGATGTATTCAGAGAGCCACAAAATATTATAGAGGATATAATAGGAATTGCAAGAAATTTAATGAACAATATAGAATTATTAACAGGAGGGAAAAAATAGGCGTGAAGGTATCAGATTTTTATTATGAATTACCAGAAGAATTAATAGCACAGACACCAATTGAAAAAAGAGACGAATCAAGATTAATGATATTAAATAAAGAGACGAAAACAATAGAACATAAAACATTTAAAGATATAATTGATTATTTAGAACCAGGAGATGTTCTAGTTAGGAATAACACAAAAGTAATTCCAGCAAGATTATATGGAAAAAAAGAAACAGGAGCAAAAGTAGAATTTTTACTTTTAAATAATATTGAAGGTGATATATGGGAATGCATTGTTAGACCGGGCAACAAACTTCATGTTGGCACTAAGGTGATTTTTGGAGAAGGATTGTTAGAAGCAGATGTCTTAGAAGTCATGCAAGGAGGAACAAGAAAAGTAAAATTTCATTATAAAGGTATATTTAATGAAATTTTAGATAAAATTGGACTTATGCCATTACCACCGTATATTCATGAAGAATTAAAGCAAAGAGATAGATATCAAACAGTATATGCAAAATATAATGGGTCAGCAGCAGCACCAACAGCAGGTCTACACTTTACAGAAGAACTATTGAAAAAAATAGAAGAAAAGGGAATTATTATTACAAATGTAACATTGCATGTTGGAATAGGAACTTTTAGACCAGTAAAAGAAGAAAATGTCGAAGACCACAAAATGCATACAGAACATTTTTTTATAAAAAAAGAAGATGCAGAGAAAATAAATAAAGCGAAAGAGGAAGGAAGAAGAGTATTTGCAGTTGGGACAACATCATGTAGAGTGTTAGAAACAATCGCAGATGAAAATGGCTTTGTAAGAGAAACGGAAGCGGATACTCGGAATATTTATTTATCCTGGATACAAATTTAAATGTATTGATGGATTAATAACAAATTTTCATCTTCCACAATCTACCTTACTTATGTTAGTATCAAGCTTAGCAGGAAAAGATTTTATAATGGAAGCATACAAAGAAGCAGTAAAAGAAAAATATAGATTTTTTAGTTTCGGAGATGCGATGATGATTTTGAGGAGAAAAATATGAAACAAGCAGTAACATATGAATTATTACACGAATGTAAACAAACAGGAGCAAGAAGAGGAGTTATTCACACACCACATGGAGACATACAAACACCAGTATTTATGCCAGTAGGAACTCAAGCAACTGTAAAATCAATGACACCAGAGGAATTAAAGGAAGAAGTAAAAGCAGAAATAATTTTATCTAATACATATCATTTATATTTAAGGCCAGGAAGTAAAATTGTAAGAGAAGCTGGAGGTTTGCACCAATTCATGAAATGGGACAGACCTATTTTGACAGATAGTGGAGGTTTTCAAGTTTTTAGTTTAGGAGAATTAAGAACAATTAGAGAAGAAGGAGTGGAATTTAAATCTCATTTAGATGGAAGTAAACACTTCTTTTCACCAGAATCAGTCATGGGCATAGAAGAAGATTTAGGTGCAGATATTATAATGTCATTTGATGAATGTGTAGAACATGGAGCAAGTTATGAATACACAAAAAAATCAATGGAAAGAACGACAAGGTGGGCTATTAGATGTAAGGAAGCACATACAACAGTAGAAAAACAAGCATTATTTGGAATTATTCAAGGTGGATTTTATAAAGATTTAAGAGAAAAAAGTGTAAATGATTTAATTGCGCTAGACCTGCCAGGATATGCTATAGGTGGTATAAGTGTAGGAGAACCAAAAGAAGAATTTTTGGATATTTTGAACTATACTGCGCCACTAATGCCAAAGGATAAGCCAAGATATTTAATGGGAGTAGGAACACCGGACTATTTGATTGAAGCTGCTATGGCGGGAATTGATATGTGTGATTGTGTTTTACCAACTAGAATTGCAAGAAATGGAACTGCAATGACTTCTCATGGAAAAGTAGTAGTTAGAAATGCAACATATGAAAGAGACTGGACGCCGTTAGATCCTGAATGTGACTGTTATACATGTAAAAATTATACTAGAGCATATATTAGACATTTAGTAAAAGCTAATGAGATATTAGGTGTAAGACTATTATCTATACATAATTTAAGATTCTTGACTAATTTAATGGAAAGAGTTAAAATAGAAATAGAGAATGATAATTTGGAAAATTTCCGAGAAGAATTCTATCGAAAATACGGATATATCAAATAGATAGGGGGATATATAAATGAACTTAATTGAAGAAAATTTTAAAAATAAAGAAGAAAATAAGAAAAAGAGAACAACTAGGATAATTTTAAGTGCTATTGTTTTGGTAATATTTATTATTATAGCTATTATTGTTTATTTAATGTATCTTCGAAATAGTCAATTACGATTAACTTTAGATGGTGTTTCAAATGAAAGATTAAAAAATATTTTAATATTTGAAGATAATGGAACTATATATGTACCAATTAAAGAAATGGCGGCTTATTTAGGCTATGAAAGTTATAATGGAGAGTATAGTAATCGTTCAGAAGATCAAAATAAGTGTTATATTATAAATGAAAACGAAGTTGTAAATTTTGAATTAGGCGAAGAAAAGATATATAGATTGGATTTGACAGAAAATAATAAGAATTATGTATATTCTTACATGAAACAACCAGTTAAAGGTATTGGAGGAGTATTGTGTATTTCAACTCAAGGAATGGAAGAGGCATTTAATGTAAGTTTTGAATACGATAAGGAAAATAATAGAATAGCAATTTGGACTTTACCTTATTTGTATAAAAGTTATGCAACTCGAGTTTTAGATTATCAATACACAGAATTAAGTAACAAATTTGTAAATCAAAAAGCAATTTTAGAAAATGAATTGATTGTAAAAGGTAAAAATCAATATGGTGTTATTGGATTAGATGGAACTACTATTCTTGAAGCTAAATATGATAACATTACATATCTTCCAGATACAGGTGACTTTTTAGTAGAAAATAATAAGCAAGTCGGTATAATGTCTAAAAATGGAGAAACAAAAGTACAAATTATGTATAATAGTATTGAATTAATGGATAGTGATGCTGGATTATATGCTGTAAAAAAAGACAATAAATTTGGTGTAGTTGATGTAAAGGGTAATATAGTAATTTATATTGAAAATGATGAAATAGGAATTGACATTTCAAAATTTTCACAAAATAATATAAAAAATCGTTATATATTAGCAGATAGTTTAATACCTGTTAGAAAGGATGATTATTGGGGCTTATATGATAAAAATGGAAAGCAAGTTGTAGAATACAAATATGATAGTTTAGGTTATGTAGCTTCTAATAATAAAAATGCTTTGAACTTATTAGTAATTCCAAATTATGACGTGTTAGTTGTTTGCAAAGACAATAAATATTCTTTACTTAATTCATCTGGAAGAGAATTGTTTGCTATTGTAGCAGATGATATTTATATGACATTTAGTGGAGGAGAAACTCATTATTACATTGCTGTAAATGATCAACAAATGGATGCAGAAGATTGGTTAGATGAATATGGAATTACTACAGAAAATAAAAACACTGAACAATAATATAAAATAATATGCTGAACTAAAATTTTCTAAGCAATTATTATATAGAAAATTTTAGTTCAGTTTTTTATTAATGTGAATTAAGATTAATGGCGAATTTTGTAGAAATTTGCGATGGAAAATGATTGACAAATGTTAAAAATGAAATTATAATGAGATTACATTTTCAAATTTCTATTATTTATTCAAAAATTTTATGTCAAAATTTTATCGAAAAAAATCCAAATTAAAAAACTAAAAGAAAGGAGGAATGCTTATTGAGTAAAAAGAAAAAAATAATTTGTGTATTTGCTATTATATCATGTGTCATTTTATCATTTGTTGGAGGGCAAAGTTATGCTAAATATGTATCAAAAATTAGTGGAAATGGAATAGCAGAAGTTGCAACATGGAATTTTAAAGTAAATGGTCAAAAAGAACAAGTACAAAATATTCAATTAACTTCTACATGCAACAGTGAAACATTAGTAGACAATAAAATAGCACCAGGTACGAAAGGCAGTTTTAACATTGTAATAGATGGAAGTGGTTCTGATGTTGGAATTAACTATTATGTAATTTTTGAAGAAAAAGGAAAAAAACCAACAAATTTAAAATTTAGTTATAATAATCGGACCAACATATGATTCAATAAAAGAATTAGGAAATACGTTATCAGGTACAATTCCAGCTAATGAAACAAATAAAATAAGAACATTAACAATTAATTGGGAATGGAAGTATGAAACAGGAGAGGAAGCAGATATTCCTCGTAATGACCAGGTAGACACTAAGGATGCACAGGAAATAGCTACATATGAATTTGATGTAATTGTTTCAGGAATACAAGTTGCGCCACAATAATAACACTAAAAAGATAGAAATTTAGAAAATGTTTATAACGGCTAGAGTAATTTTATTCTATTCTATTTCTGAAAGCGAGGGCAATAAGAAATGGAATGTCCTCGCAAAATAAAAAAAGGAGGTATGAATGAAAAAACAAAAAGTTGAATTAAAAGGTAAAAAGAAAGAACTAGCAGTCATATTAATAGGCATGCTAATAGTAGCACTATTTTTTTCTGGCTATAGTTTAGGAAAAGAGTATAGTACCACAAATATAAAAGCAAATGCAAAAATAGCAGAACCTATTTTAATTGTAGAAAATAGTCCAGAATTAGAGATAAACGGAAGAAAAGAAAGAGAATATTATGACTTTCGTGTAAAAAATTATAGAGAAAATGGAGAAACGACGCAAGTAGATTTGACATATTATATTGAAATTTTATCGCAAAAAGACGAAGCTATTTCATTTAAACTCTATAAAGAAGGAAAAGAAATATCATTACAAAATAATAAAACAGACATTATGAAAATGAAAAAAAAGGACATGCAAGAAGATTATTATAAATTGGAAATTATATATGATAAGACGAAAAATAAATCCATAGAAGACATTTTACAAGATGTTCAAATTAAAGTACATTCTGAGCAAATGAAAACATAAAGGAGGAATGATGAAAAGGCAAAAAAAGAGGAATATTTTAGTAATAATTATTATTTTAATTTTAGGCATTTTTCTAAGTCAAAAAAAGAAAAATGAAGACATTGGATATCAGGATGATTTAATTTTCTTTAAATTATTTTCTTTTGATAACAAAGAGCAAGAAAGTACAAATGCCGAAGAAACAATAAAAACTGAAAATCAAATGAATAAAGCTAAAGAATCTTACAAACAGTATATATTTGATGTATCTTATAAAAATATTGATTTTAAAGAAATACAAATGTCAGATACTATTCAAAAAGATACTTTAGTCCGTGAAAAGATAGCACCACGGAACAAAAGGAGCATTTGAGATTTATTTAATTACAAATGAGAAAATAAATTATGAAGTTCAATTCCAAAGTATGAATAATAAGCCAGAAAATTTAATTTTTCAAATAGAAGGAAAAGATAGAAAATATGAAAGATTAGAAGATTTACAAGAGGAATTAAAGGGAGAAATAAGTCAAAATAAAAAAATTGTTATTCATTGGGAATGGGATTATGAAAAAAATGCTATGCAGAATGTTCAAGATACCAAAGATGGACAAAATATCAAACAATATAATTTTACAATTTATGCAATTGGAAGATAAATGTATCAACTATAACAAATTTGTGCAAATTAATAGAGGTGGTATTAATTTGCACAAATTTATTATAAAAAAGAGTTGATATTTTTGATTTTTTAAGGTAAAATTAGGAAGGCAAAGAGGGAGGCAAGAAAAATGATAACTTTACAAGACGTAATTGAAAACAAGGAGGTAGAAGCTTTAATTATAGGAGCTCAAAAACAATTAGATGGATTGGGGTACACAGAGCATAGCCATAGGCATATTTCCATTGTTTCAGAAAGAGCAGGAAAAATTTTGGAAGTCTTAGGATATCCAGAAAGAACAATTGAACTAGCAAAAATTGCAGGATATTTACATGACATTGGAAATTGTGTAAATCGAACTGACCATGCCCATAGTGGTGCAATACTAGCGTACAATATATTAAAAGATATGGGTATGCCAGTAGAAGAGAGAACAGAAATTATGATGGCAATAGGAAATCATGATGAACAAACAGGAACAGCAATAAGTGATATATCTGCGGCTATTATTTTAGCAGACAAATCAGATGTACACAGAAACCGTGTTTGTAATACTAACTTATCAACTTTTGATATCCATGACAGAGTTAATTATGCAGTGACTGATGCACAATTAGAAATTGATAGTGACGAAAGAAAAATAATATTAAAGTTAGACATTGATACTAAAATATGTCCAGTTTTGGAATACTTTGAAATTTTTATGGATAGGACCATGATGAGTAAATATGCTGCTAAATATTTAAAGATATGGTTTGAATTAGTAATCAATGGAACAAAATTATTATAGATAAAATTATTACAGATTGAAAGGAATGTATTAAAATGAGAAAAATAAAAATAGTAACAATTATATTAGCGATTATAGCCATTACTATGATATCATTCTTTGGTATTTATGTACCAGAACAAAACAGAATGAAGAACAAAGTGGGAGATTATGCTTATGCTATGGATATGGGAGGAAGTAGAAAAGTACGCTTGAAAGTAAGTACACAAACAAAGGAGACAATAAAAGACGCTGATGGAAAAATAGTAAAAGATGCAGATGAATTAACAGATGAGCAAATTGCAGAAAAAGGATATGTGAAGGAAGAGACGCCATATAATAGTGACGATGTTAAAAATTTAGAGAATTATCGTATCTCTAAAAAGATGATTGAAAAAAGATTAAAAAAATCAGGAACAGATAACTACATTGTAAAACTAGATGAAGAAAATGGAGATATTTTAATTGAGTTAACTGAAAATAAAGATACAGATATGTTTGTAAGCAATATTAACACAACTGGAAAATATGAAATTGTAGATAGTGAGACTCAAGAAGTATTAATGAATAATAGTGATATAAAAACTGTTACAAGTGGTTATGGTCATCCTAGTGAAAATACAGAAGCTGGCGTACAAGTTTATTTAGATATTGAATTTAATAAAGAAGGTGCTAAAAAGTTAGAAGACATTACTAGTAAGTATGTAGAAAAACATCATGATGATTCATCAGAAGAAGATACGACAGATACCGAAGATACAACAGATACAGAGGATACAGAAGAAAAAACAATTACTATGAAGATAGATGATGATGAAATAATGACAACTAGTTTTGAGGAACCAATAAAAACAGGAAAATTACGTTTATCAATAGGAACGCAAACTAATGACGCAGATGTATTACAAGAATATATAAACAGAGCTTCTAGTGTATCAGTTGTATTAAGTGATGGCAAAATACCTGTCAAGTATGATTTATATGAGGATGAATTTGTTTTATCAGATATAAATCATAATGATATTCAAATGGGAAAATATATAGCTTTAGGAATTGTTGGATTAGCATTAATTATATTAATTATTAAATATAAATCAAGGGGAATATTAGTTGCATTTTCTTATGTAGGATATTTATCAATGTTATTATTAACTCTTCGTTGTACCAATGTAATTTTGTCTGTAGAAGGACTTTTTGGAATTGGTGTTGTATTAATTTTGAATTATATGTTGGTTAATCAAATATTGAAAGTGGAAAATATAGGAAAAGCATATAAAGACTTTTTTGTAAAAATAATACCAATTATTATATTGGGAATTATCTTCTGTTTTATAAAATGGACACCAATAAGCAGTTTTGGAATGGTAATGTTTTGGGGAATTGCTTTAATAGCAATTTATAATATTATTATAACCAATAGTTTATTAAAAATAAAAGCAGGAAAGGAAAAATAGAAATGAAAAAGATGAGTACTAAAACAAAAATTGTAGCACTTATAATAGCGATTATTATTATAGCAGGTGTTATTGTTACACTAACAGTAGGATTAAATTTTGATTTAAGATACCAATCAGCTAAAAGAATAGAGTTATATTTAGGAAAACAATTTGAAATAGAAGATATAAAAAAAATGACAGATGACATAATGCAAAATCAAGAAGTTATTATTCAAAAAGTAGAAGTATATGAAGATAGTTTAAGTATTTTATCAAATGACATTACAGAAGAACAGAAATCAAGTTTGATAGAAAAAATAAATGAAAAATATGGAACAGATTTATCAGCAGATAGTATAGAAATTGAAACAATTCCTCATACTAGAGGAAGGGATATTATTAAACCTTATATTATGCCATTTGCAATTGTTACAATCATTATATTAATATATATATTAATAAGATATCGTAGATTAGGTATTATGGTGACATTTTTTAAAACGATTTTAGCTTTAATTGTATCACAGGTTTTACTACTTAGTATCATTGCAATTACCCGAATTCCAATTGGAATACTTACAATGTCTATGGTTTTAACTGTTTATGTATTAACATTATTAGGAATAGCTTATAATTTTGAAAAAAAATTAGACAGTAAAAATGGAGAAGAAAAATAAAAATTCTGTAAAAACAATTATTCATCAGTTATACTGTAGTATAATTGTTTTTTTTATATAATAATTTATATATGTCGAAAAGTTAGAAAATATGTTATAATACTAATAAAATTTATAAAAATTGGGAGAAAATATGAAAAAAGATATACTAAAAAATAATATATTGTTTCTAATAGGAATAATTTTATTAACATATAAAGCACTTTTTTTAAATTATATGTTAAAATTGGAATTTGAAACAACAGACATTATCTTATATACGGTTCTAGTATCATTACTAATAATGAGTCCTATTATAAATAAAAGAAATAAATTTGCTTACATATATTTAAACATTGCTTATGCAGTAATAACACTTATAATATATGCTGATTTTCTGTATTACAAATATTCTACAAATTTTCTATCATTTTATCAAATACAAAATGTGCAATATGCCAAGGAAATCGGAAGTGGTTTATTTAGCATTATAGACATAAAAAGTATATTATTATTTTGGCTAGATAATATTGTAATAGTGATATTAAGTGTTTTAGCATATAAGAAATTTGAAAAAACGCAATATAATAATAAAGTATTGAAGCTAGTAACAATATTGATAATTTTAATATTAAATATTTTTACTATAAGGGAAAAAATAAATTCTATATATGAAACATTTATATATAACAAATCAGTAATGGTTCAACATTCAGCAATATATTACTATCACTATGAAGACTTCAAAGATTTTTTGGTTAATTTATTTGTAAAAGAAAATGTAGATGAGCAAAAATTAAAAAATGCTTATACTCAAAACATAAATGAAAAAGAAAAGACAACAAAATACACAGGTATTGCAAAAGAATGTAATGTAATCATTTTACAACTAGAAAGTTTAAATGAATATATTATAGGAAAAAAAGTAAATGGAAAAGACATAACGCCAAATCTAAATAAGTTTTTTAAAGATAATATATATGCAAGTGATATGTATAATCAAGGACTTGGAACAACAGCTGATTCAGAATTTGAAATGGAAAATTCACTTTATCCATTAGAAAATGGATATGTTTTTCAAAAATATTATAATAATGCATGGTTTGATATTTATACTACTTTGAGGGACAAAGGATATCATACTTCTTTTATGCATCCAAATACTAGCACCTTTTGGAATAGAGAAGAGGTTTACAAAAACGGATATCATATTGATGAATACAATGATATCAATAAATTTCCTAATATAGAAACTGCAGGTGGATTTTATTCAGATGAAGGCTTTTTTGAAGAAGCTGTAAAAATAATGAACTCCTATGATAAAAGATTTTGTACTACATTAGTAAGTGTAACAACACATATTCCATTTTATTTAACAGGTATTTCTAACTTGGAAAGTAAGCTAACATTAACAGAAGATGATGTAAAAAACTATAAAGATGAGATTTATAGAAATTACATTTTATCTTGCAATTTTGTAGATTATGCCTTTGGAAAGCTTATGAAAAATTTAGAAGAGACAGGATTATTAGACAAGAGTATTTTTATTGTATATGGAGATCATGGTGCAGGATTAACTACGATTGATGAGATACAAAGGTTGTACCAAGAAAATAACCTAGAATATACTGACTTCGAAGATGCAACAAAAGATGTGCATATTCCATTTGGAATAAAAATTCCAGGAATTAATGAAAGTAAAACAATTGAAAGGAGTTTATCTAAAATAGATATAAAACCAACCATATTGGATTTATTAGGAGAAGAGGATAAATTTTCAATCGGAACAAGTATATTTACAAATAAGGACTATTCTTTTATAAAAGGCTTAGGATATATAACAAGCAAAAATTATTACATTAATGATAAATATTATAATAGAGATTATGGACAAGACATTGAAAAAACAGATGAATTAATGAAACTTACTCAAAAAATGGAAAATGAAATGTATTTATCAGATACAATTATCAAGAATAATTTATTTGAGTGAGTCAGAAATAAAATTTTACATATAAATACTAAAAAAATATTGACAAATGGAACTTATAATGTTATATTTACCTATGAAAAGGAGTGATTATATGGAAATCGATTATAAAATCATAGGAGAAAGGATAAAGGAAGCTAGAAAGAACAAAGGGTGGTCTCAAGAAAGGTTATCAGAGGAAATTGATGTTGCAGTAGCATATATTAGTAGAGTTGAAAGAGGACATCAAGTTAATTTAAAAAGATTAGCACAAATAAGTAGAGTTTTGGACACAAGCTTAGAGTATTTGATTGGAGGAACAGCAATTGATGCACCCAATTATCTAGATAAAGAGTTATATGAAACATTAATCAAATGTACACCTGCAAAGCAAAGACTAATATATAACATTGCAAAAATTGTATCAAATACAACATTTATATAAAAACAAAGCTTTACAAAAAATAAAAAATAGTATAAACTGTAAATGTTCAGCAAGCTTAAAGAGGTGGTAATAAATGTATTTAAAAAGATTAGAACTACAAGGATTCAAATCATTTGCAGATAAAACAGTATTAGAATTTAAACCAGGAATTACTGGAGTAATAGGACCGAACGGTTCTGGAAAAAGTAATATATCAGATAGTATTCGTTGGATATTAGGAGAGCAAAGTATGAAATCTCTTAGAGGCAACAAATCATTAGATGTCATATTTGCTGGAACTCAAAACAGAAAATCTTTAGGATTTGCAGAAGGCTCTTTAATTTTTGACAATTCAGATGGTGCTTTACCAATTGAATATACAGAAGTAACAGTAACAAGAAAATTATATCGTAGTGGAGAAACAGGTTATTTCATTAATAAAGTACCATGTAGACAAAAAGATGTATTAGAATTATTTATGGATACAGGAATAGGAAAAGATGGATACTCAATTATAGGACAAGGAAAAATTGGTGAAATACTAAGTAACAAATCAGAAGACAGAAGACATATTTTTGAAGAAGCGGCTGGAATTGTAAAATATCGTGTAAGAAAGGCAGAAAGTGAGAAAAAGCTAGAACACACCAAATTAAATTTGCTTCGTATTAATGATATTTTAACAGAAATTGAAAGCAACATAGAGCCATTAAAAGCACAATCTGAAAAAGCAAAAAAATACTTGAATCTAAAAGAAGAATTAAAAAACATTGAAATTGGATTGTTTATATATCATATTGAAAAATATAAAGCTAATTTAGAAGACATATTAAAAGACGAAGATATTTATACTTCACAATGCAGTCAAGAAGAAGAAAAGTTAGAAAGAATAAAACAATTAAAAGAAGAATTGAAAAAGCAAATTGATGATATTACAAATCACATTGAAGAAATGTCAAACATAGGATTTGAAAGCCAGAAAGAAATTGAAATGTTAAATTCAGATATAAGTGTAGCAGAAACAAGAATACATAATAATCAAGAAAATAAAATAAGATTTGAAAAGGACATAGAAGAAACTCAAAAAAGAAAGGAAGAATTAGAAGAAGAAAGTAAACAAAAAGAAGAAAAGAAAGTAAATTTAAAACAAAATAAAGAAAAATTCGAAAAAGAACTACGAGAAAAAGAAGAAGAACTAGCAAAAATAACAGAAAAAATGTCAGAAAAAGAATTAGAAATCGAAGGTTATAAAGCACAAGTAGAAAAAAACACTGATAGAAAATACGAATTACAAGCTGACATTAATACACAAGACATTAACTATGAAAATTATGTAAAAAGGCAAAATCAAATCAAAAACGAGATAACAAATTATATATCAGAATTAGATGACGCAAGGCTTCAAAAAGAAGACATAGCAAAAGAATTTTATGAAATTGATTCAAAAAGAAGTAAAACAGTAAAGGCAATAGAAGATATTAGCAAAATTAGAGAAGAAGCAGATAAGAAAATAAACCAATATCAAAATTTAATTAATAATAGCCAAAGTGAAATGAGAATCAAAGATTCTAGACTTAAATTTTTAATAGAAACAGAAAGAGAAAAAGAGGGGTATATAAAAAGTGTAAAATCTCTTTTAAAAGACTGTGAAAACATTAAAGAATTAGGCAAAGGAATGCATGGTGTATTAGCTAATATAATTGATGTACCAGATGAGTATCAAACGGCAATCGAAATGTGTTTAGGAGCAAGTCTGCAAAACATTGTAACAGAAACAGAAGAAGATGCCAAAAAGTTGGTGGAGCATTTAAGAAAAAATAATTTAGGAAGAGCATCGTTTTTACCAATTTCTTCTGTAAAAGGTAAGAAATTAGATAAAATAAAAGGAAATGACAAAGGACTTATAGGAATTGCTTCAGACTTAATCAAATTTGACAAAAAATATGAGCAAATAGTTATTAACTTATTAGGAAGAACAGTTATTGTAGACATTATGGACACTGCCATAAAAATATCAAAACAAAATGGATATTCATTTAGAGTTATAACTTTAGAAGGAGATATAATCAATGCCTCTGGTAGCATAACAGGAGGTTCAGTAGCCAAAAAGACAGTAAACATCCTAGGAAGAAGTAAAGACATAGAAAAATTAGAAAAAGACATTAAAAACTTAAAAATCAAAATAGAAGAATTAGTAAAGGAAAAGGAAGAATATGAAGAGTCAATACAAGAAACTTTAGAAAATGCTACTAGTTTAGAAAAAGAATTACAAGAAATAGACATCACATATGCTACTGAAAAACAAAAAGTCATAGCAATAGAAGAAAATATTGCGAGAATAGAAAATCGTTTAAAACAGTTAAAAGATGAGCAAGAAAATATAGAAAAGCAAAAACAAGAAGCAATAAACAATAAAGAAAATAGTAATAAGCAAATACAAGAATTGACGGAGGAAACAGAAAAACTAAGTAAAATAATTTCTGAATTTGCAGAATTGAATAAAGATAATCAAAAATATGTAGATGACTTAAACTTAGACATTACAAACTTAAAAATATCAGTTTCATCTTTTGATGAAAGTGAAGCATCAATTGAAGAAATTCAAGAAAGAATACAAATAGACATTGCAAATTCTAGAAAAAGCATTGAAATTAAAAAACAACAAATTGAAAAGATAGCACATGATAATTTTGAGCTAGAAAATTCTATTCAAGACATAAAAGAAAAAATTGCAAAAATAAAGGAAGAAGTCAAAAACAGCGGTTCTAAAATAGAGGAACTAAAACAAAACAGAATAGAAAAAAATGAAAAATTAGCAGAGCAAGAAGAACAAATAACAGATAAATTTAAAGTAATAGAAGACTTAAAAGCTCAAATAGTAAAAATAGATGTGAAAAAAACTAAAATAGAGGATGACATAAATTCAATTATTAATAAATTATGGGAAGAATATGAATTAACACCAAACAATGTTGGTGAATATAAAAAACCAGACAATGTTGCTTTCACACAAAGACAAGTTAATCGTCTAAGAACAGACATAAAAGAATTAGGCAGTGTCAATGTAGATTCAATCGAAGAATATAAAACAATAAAAGAAAGATATGACTTCATGTGTGAACAAAGAGTTGACTTAGAAGATACAATGAGCAAATTAAGAAAAATTATATCAGATATGACTACTACAATGAAAGAACAATTTAAAGAACAATTTGCAGTTATAAACAAAAACTTTGAGGAAGTCTTTAGAGAATTATTTGGTGGAGGAAATGCATCTTTAAAATTAGAAGACGAAGAGAATATCTTAGAATGTGGAATTGACATAACAGCACAACCGCCAGGAAAAAAATTGCAAAATATGATGCTATTATCTGGAGGGGAGAAAGCCTTTACAGCCATTGCCTTACTATTTGCAATCTTAAAAATTAATCCAGCACCATTCTGTGTACTAGATGAAATTGAAGCAGCATTAGATGATGTAAACGTTTATAGATTTGCTGAATATTTAAAGAAATACTCAAAAAACACACAATTCTTAATGATTACGCATAGAAAAGGAACTATGGAAGCTGCTGATACAGTATATGGTGTCACAATGGAGGAAAATGGAATTTCCAAATTATTATCAATGAGGATTTAGGGACGGCCCCATAATCCTCATTTTTCTATATTTTTAGTTTTTTAATTATTTTGATTTCTTTATATAGGTTATCAATCATGCCTTTTCTGATGTCATAAGCTTTTTTATATTCTTCATAAAGCGATGTATAATTTTCCATTGTTTCATTATTTTTTAGTAGTACTTTAATACCTTCTAAGTAATAATTTTTATCCTTTTCTTTTGTTGCCTTTTCCATTTTTTCTTTGTATTTGAATATTTCATCAAATCTTTTTAATTCATCTTTTAAGTCATTGACATATTGTTGAGTACAGTAAATTTCATATTCAACGTCATCAATAACTACTTTAAATAAAGTTTTTAGAATAATTGGGTTATTTTTTCCATTGTGTACATTTTCAATCAATATTTTTAAAGTATCCGAAATTCCAATGTGAGATTTGTATTGTCTTTTACTTACAATAGCATCATATTCATCAGCTACACGGATTATTTGACCTTCATAAGGAATATCTTTTTTGGTTAATCCTTGAGGATAACCAGTTCCGTTTAAAGCTTCATGATGATATAAAGTACCAGCAGCATAAGGTCTTAATTCTAAATCACTCATGCACATTTTGTGACCTATTGTTGTATGTGTTTTCATAATTTCGTATTCCTCATCAGTAAGCTTACCAGGTTTCTGTAAAATTTTAGGAGGAATATGAATTTTACCAATATCATGTAAGTAGGCACAGATGGTACAATATTCAACAAATCCTTTATTACAGTGCAAGTATTCACAAATTCTACAAGTTAAATTTGCTACATTTTCACAATGCTTTCTAGTAAAAACATCTAAATTATCAAGCATATTTAATTGATATCTCATATTTTCATTTAAATTATATGCTTTTAAATTAGTTTTATCATAAAAATCAAATTCAAAGTTCATATCTAATCTCCTTTAATCTATTTATATTTATAATAGCATGAACTGACAGAAAGTGCAAGATAAATATTATCATATTAAAACTAACGAAAATTTGTAATATAAAAATTGACATTAAGAAATAAAAACAATTGAAAAAAATAATATAATGTGCTATTATAATAGCACATTAATTATTTTATTTAGGAGGCAAGATATGTATAGAACAAAAACATGTGGAGAATTAAAAAAAGAAAATGTAGGAGAAACAGTAGAACTTAGTGGGTGGATACAAAAAATTAGAAATCTCGGCGGAATGATTTTTATAGATTTAAGAGATGAATTTGGAATTACTCAAATTGTAATTAATGACGAAGAATTGCAGGAACAAGCAAAACAAATGAATACAGAAAGCTGTATTCACATTTCACGGAAAAGTTGTGGAAAGAAGCAGTAAAAATACAAAAATTACTACAGGGGACATAGAAGTAGTAGCAAATAAAATAGAAATTTTAGGAAAATGTAAAAGTGTACTACCTTTTGAAATTAATACAGACCAAGAAATAAGAGAAGATTTAAGATTAGAATATAGATTTTTAGATTTAAGAAATGAAAACTTACATAAAAACATATTACTTCGTTCAAAAATATTAAAAACTTTAAGAGATAAAATGGATGAAATGGGATTTACAGAAATCCAAACTCCTATTTTAGCCAATTCTTCTCCAGAAGGAGCAAGAGACTACTTAGTACCAAGTAGATTGAATCCAGGAGAATTTTATGCCTTACCACAGGCACCACAACAATTTAAACAATTATTAATGGTTTCTGGTTTCAACAAATACTATCAAATAGCACCATGCTTCAGAGACGAAGATCCAAGAGCAGATAGAGCACCAGGAGAATTCTATCAATTAGATTTTGAAATGAGTTTTGCGACGCAAGAGGATGTATTTAAAGTAATAGAGGAAGTAGTACCTTATACTTTTAAAAAGTTTACAAATTGGAAAGTAGATGAAGGACCATTTGTTAGAATTCCATACCGTGAAGCTATGGAAAAATACGGAATTGACAAACCAGATTTAAGAAATCCATTAATTATTCAAGATGTTACAACAGTTTTTGAAAATTCAGAATTTAATGCATTTAAAGGGAAAACTATAAAAGCAATTGTAGTACCTAATGGTGCAGCACAAGGCAGAAAATTCTTTGATAAAATGGGCGAATTTGCTTGTCAAGATGAAGTTGGAGCAAAAGGACTAGCATGGGTAAAATGGGAAGAAACAGGAGAAGTGACAGGAGGAATTGCTAAATTTATAACAGATGACATTAAACAAAAATTAGAAAAAGAATATGGAGTGGAAAAAAATTCAGCAATATTCTTTATAGCAGACGAATTTGAAAAAGCACAAAAAATTGCTGGATTAGTAAGAATTGAGTTAGGAAAAAGATTAGATTTACTAGAAAAAGATATTTATAGATTTTGTTTTATTGTAGACTTTCCAATGTATGAACTATCAGACGAAGGAACGATTGATTTTAGCCATAATCCATTTTCTATGCCACAAGGAGGACTAGAAGCGTTGCAAAACAAAAATCCATTAGACATATTAGCATATCAATATGATTTAGTATGTAATGGATATGAGATGGCTTCTGGTGCAGTTAGAAATCATAGTCCAGAAATTATGGTAAAAGCCTTTGAAATAGCAGGGTATTCAGAAGATGATGTAAAAAATCGTTTTGGAGCTTTATATAATGCATTCCAATATGGTACACCACCACATGCAGGTGCAGCACCTGGAGTTGATAGAATTATTATGCTAATTGCAAACGCACAAAACATAAGAGAAATTATTGCATTTCCAAAAAATAAAAGAGCAAGAGACATATTAATGAGAGCACCATCAGTTGTAACAGAGCAACAATTAAAAGATGTTCATATACAACTAAGAGATATCTAGCAGGAGGTATTATGAAAAAATATGATATAGAAATAACAGTGTTTTTGTGTGGAGCTTTAGGTATGTCTATTGAATTAATAGCTGCCAGAGTATTATCACCATATGTAGGAAGTTCAAATTTAATTTGGACAACAATTATAGGAGTCATGCTTATTAGTATGAGTATTGGATATTGGATAGGAGGAAAACTTGCAGACAAAGATCCGCACAGAAATAGACTATCAAGTTTAATCTTGATAGGAGCAATTTTTACAAGTTTTATTCCACTATTAGAAACAGGAGTAGTGAAAAGTTTATCAAGCATAACACAAAACATGGTAGTAGTAGCATTAATAAGTGCAGCAACTGTATTTGGAATACCAAGTTTTGTATTGGCAACAGTATCTCCTTATGCTGTAAAATTAAAAGATAAAGAACCTGAAAATATAGGAAAGTTATCTGGAAAAATGTCATCTTTATCCACAATAGGTAGCATCTTTGGAACATTTACAGCTGGATTTTTATTAATACCAACATTTGGAACTAGGGCAATTATTCTAGGAATTTGCATTGTATTAATAATACTATCTATAATTCTATATGAAAATAAAAACAAAAAATATATATTAATGATTACATTATTAATAATAAGCATAATAATGTTAAATATATTAGGAGACATATATTTTTATCGCGATAATCAAGATATTATTGCAGATGTAGACTCTGAATATAGTCGAATATGGGTAAAATCATTAGCAGGCAATAAAATATCATATAAAACTTTGCAAGTAGATACAGGAGTAGAATCTTATATTGATCAAGAAACAGGCGAAATGGGTTCAAAGTATTTATATTATTATGATTTATTTGAATACTTTCAAAAAAACGCAAAATCAACACTTCTAATTGGTGGAGCAGCATATACATATCCTACACATTATTTAGATAAATATAAAGACAAGACAATTGATGTCTCAGAAATTGATTCTAAAATGACAGAACTTGCTGTAGAACATTTTAATTTGGATATAAAAAATCCAAGACTCAAAATTTATCATCAAGATGGTAGAAGCTTTTTAAATAATTCTACTAATAAATATGATTGTATATTAATAGATGCTTTTAAGGGATTAAATGCTCCTTTTGAACTAACTACTTATGAAGCAATGCAAAATGCTAAACAAAGATTGAATGAAAATGGAATAGTAATTACAAATATTATATCTTCTTTGAAAGGAAAAAATGCAGACTTTATAAATTATGAATATGTAACTTATAAGGCAGTATTTGATGATGTGAAAGTATTTAAAGCTTCTAATAGAGAGTCAGAAGATGACATACAGAACTTAATATTAATAGGAATAAAAGGAAAGAGTAATATTGATATGACAAAGCAAGAACAATATCAAGACTTGCTAGAAAATGAAATAAAAGATTTTAGCTCTGATAAAAAAGTTGTGACTGATAACTATGCACCAATAGGAAACTAAATAAGGATTTGAAAGGATTTGGGGACGGCCTCATAATCCTTATTTTTTATATAAATTGTAAAAAGTATTACTATTTAAAAACAGAAGGAATATATTATATAGTAAAAAAGAAGAAGGAGATATCTTTATGCAAGATAGAGGATTAGATTTTAAACATAAAGAAGTGGTTAATATTAATGATGGAAAAAGGTTAGGGTATGTACAAGATGTTTGTGCAGATTTAGAAACAGGTAAGATAACATCTATCATTGTGCCTTAATAGAGAATAGATATAATAGTTTTAAATTTGATAGGGAAATAGTAAGAAAAGGATATGTTACAAAGAAAAACCAAAGTAGGACAGGCTATGTGATAAGAGAAAAAGTTGATTATGACGTAATTTGTAAAGTGGAATTATAAGTTTTGAGGGCATATGACGATATGCTCTTTTAAAATGAAAAAATTCAAAACATTCAAATTTTACGACAAGTGAAAAGTTAAATGCAATTCTGTAAAGTAAATGCAATTTGTATGAGAAAAAGCCATTTAAAAGCAATAT
>CANQES010000014.1 GCA_947595555.1 uncultured Clostridia bacterium
TTACATTATTTTCCAAAAGTGCTGTTTTTAGGACTTTTATTTTTCATGGACTCTTTCCTATATTATTTTTCAACCTTACTCCTCTTAATCTTTGTGACTACAAATATGTTTTCTAGTTAGTTCCATTAAATCTAGATTTGTAAAACCTTCTACTTGTGTTTTACTTCTATCTTTCTTTAATTCTTCTTTTAATAGTTCTTCTATTTTATCTCTATTATCTTTATTTTTCATGTCAATATAATCAATAATAATAATTCCACCTATATCTCTTAGTCTTAGCTGTTTAGCAATTTCTATTGTTGCCTCTTTATTAACTCTAAATACTGTTTGTTCTAAATTTTGTGTGCCAGTATATTTACCTGTGTTTACATCTATTGCTGTTAATGCTTCTGTTTTGTCAATAGTAATAAATCCACCGCATTTCAACCAAATTTTTCTATTTTGTGTTTTTTCAATTTGTTTTTTTAAATCATAAACTTCCCATAAATCTTCTTTCTGTTTTATTTCAATTATGGTATTACTGTATTCTTTATTTTCTGCTTTAAACTTTTCTAATTGTTTCTTTGTTTTCATATCATTAACTGTTATTTTTGCAACTGATTTATCTGCTAAGTCAATTAACATTTTTTCTAGGATATCTTCACTTTTATATAATAACTGTGGTCTTTTTAATGCTGGATTAATACTTGTTTCTATAATATCATTCCATTTTTTTTCTATTCTTTTTATATCATCAATTAATTCTTGCTCTTTATTTTGTGCAGAAGTTCTAATTATTGCTCCATTTCCTTTTGTTAAATGTTCTTTTACTAATTTTAAAAGTCGTTTTTGTTCTTTTTCATCCTCAATTTTTTGCGAAACTGTTATGATATCTGTGTTTGGAAGTAATGCAATATATTTGCTTGGTAAATTAATATGTGTAGATACTCTTGCTCCCTTTTTCTCATTACTATCTTTTTTTACTTGTACTAATAATTTTTGATTTGGTTTTAATATTTTATTAATTTCCGCTTCTTGTTTTGGAGTTTCTTTAGTTTCATCTACTTTTGGTAATACATCTTTTAAATGAATAAAACTATTTTTTTCTGTACCAATGTCAACAAAAGCTGATTGCATTCCATGTATTATGTCTTTTACTATTCCTATATAGATGTTTCCTTCTTTTTTGCTGATGTCATCTTCTCCTTCATAATATTCTATTAGTTTTCCATTTTCAATTAAGGCTATTTGCTTTTTTTCTTTTTCCGCCTGTATGATAATTTCTATCATGCTTGTTCCATCCCTTTCTAATTAAATTGATTCATTGCTTTATCAATTCCATTTTTTATTATGTCAATTACTGCTTCTTTTGCTAAGTCTGTTCCTTTTTCTAATTTTTCTTTGTCCTCTTCAGCTATTGCTCCTATAACATATTCAATTAAATTTTGTTTGTTTTCTGGCATTCCAATTCCTACTCTAACTCTTTTAAAGTTTTGAGTATTTAGTTCATTTACTACAGATTTCATTCCATTATGCGTTCCCGGTTCTCCTGCTTTTCTTATTTTTATAATTCCTGGTGCAATGTCTATATCATCATAAATAACTATTAATTGCTCTATGCCTATTTTATAAAATTGAATTATCTCTTTAATACTTTCTCCACTTAGGTTCATATAGGTTTGTGGTTTTAGCAAAATTACTTTTTTGCCTTCAATGTCTCCAATTCCATAGAGTCCTTTAAATTTGCTTTTTGTTACTTCAATTCCGTATTGTTTTGCTATTTTATTTATAGTATTAAACCCCATATTATGCCTTGTGTTACTGTAGTCTGCTTCTGGATTTCCTAATCCTACTATTAAATACATATCTCATTTTCCTACTTTCTTTATTTTGTCCTATATATTTTATCTTGTTTTTAGCTTTTTTTCAAGTTTTTTATATATATTATTTTAAGTGAGAATCATACAATTCCTCTGTCACTCTATTTATTATTCCAATTTTTTGTTTCAGTTACTAACTCATCAAAGTCAGACATATAATTTTTCCTAGTTTTACTTGTCTTTCTGCATAATCAAGATACATTGATACTAAATTATTTAATTCAGTAATTTCTTCTTGTGAAAGGTAATTTTTTGCTATTGTTACATCTGTTTCAAGTATCTTTCCATCTGGTGCATTTTTCCATGTTGTTAGTCCCATATTTTCTTTCTTACTATCAACTCTACTGTAAATTATTTCAGGAGCAGTCATCCCAGTAATAGCAAAGTGTAGCTTATTTTGAACATTCTTATAAAATTCTTGTGTAGTTTCACTATTTTTATCATAATCAAAACTACATTCCTTGTATATATCTGTTATTTTTTGATAAAATCTTCTTTCGCTTGCTCTAATTTCTCTTATTTTTGCTAATAATTCATTAAAGTAATCTTTGCCAAATTTAGGTCCATTTTTTAGCATCTCACTATTAACAACAAAACCCTTTTTTATATATTCTTTCAATGTTTTTGTTGCCCAAATTCTAAAATCAGTTGCTTCTTTTGAATTTACTCTGTATCCAACTGCTATAAATGCATCTAAACTATAAAAATTTGTATTATAGTTTTTTCCATCTGAAGCAGTTACTCTAATTTTTTGAGTAACTGCTTCTTGCGCTAATTCATCCGTTTTGAAGATATTTTGTAAATGATATGTTATATTATTTTCAGCTACATTAAATAATTTTGACATTGATTTTTGTGTTAACCAAAAATCTTCTTCATTATATAAAACTTCTACTGATATATTTTCATTATTTTGACTTTGGTATATGATTAAATCTTTTAAATTTTCTATATTATTCAATTAGCAACCCTACTTTCATATTTAATTTTAGTTTAAGAACTATTGTTTGCATTTTATAATATAATAATTAATATGTCAACATTTTTTGTAAAATTTATTCAATATATTTTTTATTGGCATTTCCTTATGTTAATAAAATTGACATTAAAAAACAGCATAGTATAAACTATACTGTATGGAAAAATTTTACCATTTATTAATTATTCAGCTGCTGATTCCTCTGTTTCTGGAGCTTCATAAGCTTCTAGGATAGCTTTTTGAATTTTCTCTCTTGTTTCAGCATTGATTGGATGAGCTATATCTTTGAATTCTCCGTTTGGAGTTTTTCTGCTTGGCATAGCTATGAATAATCCATTTTGGCTTTCGATAACTTTAATGTCGTGTACTGCAAACTCATTATCGAATGTTACAGAAGCAACAGCTTTCATTCTGTTCTCTGAATTTACTTTTCTTAAACGTACATCTGTGATTTGCATTCTAAGTGCACCTACCTTCCTTCAGTTTTTATATTATTTTGTACATATAGCTTGTATCTTATGTACAATTATATTATTCTCCATAAAATTTGTTTTTCCTTCTTTTTTTTACAAAAAAATTAAATTTTATTCTTTGTAACATTTTTCTTTCCTATTAATATACTATACTTGAAACATAATAATATTTTGTTAAAACTATTGAATTTTTAGCCATATCATTATATAATTTACCTGTTATCAAAAGGGAGTGTTTTGAAATGCCAAATATTGATTCAATAAAAAAATATAAAAATATTCATATGATAGGAATTGGCGGTGTAAGTATGAGTGGAATTGCCGCTATTCTAAAAAATTGGGGATTTCATGTTACAGGTTCTGATTGGGCAAAATCAGAAAGTACAGATAAATTAAATGAATTAGGAATAAAAGTTGTAATTGGTCACAGCTTAGAAGATGTTGCTACTGCTGATGTAGTAGTTTATTCTGCTGCAATTAAACAAGATGATCCAGACATGCTAGAAGCAAAAAGATTACATATCCCAACTATTGAAAGAGCAGACTTTCTAGGCGAATTAACTCGTTGTTATAAAGATACCATTTGTATTTCTGGTACACATGGGAAAACAACTACAACATCTATGATGTCTTTATGTTTCATAGAAGCTTTACAAGACCCTAGTATTCAAGTTGGTGCTTTTTTAAAACAAATTAATGGTAATTATTTGGTTGGGCATAGTGAACATTTTATTATTGAAGCTTGCGAATATGTAGAAAGCTTTTTAAAGTTTAGTCCAAAAGCAGAAATTATCTTAAATATTGATAATGATCATTTAGATTATTTTAAAACATTTGAAAATATAAAAAATGCTTTTATTAAATATGTTAAACTTTTGCCTGACAGTGGTATATTAGTTACTAATGCAGATGATACAAACTGTTTAGATTTAATTAGCTATACAAATGCTAAATCTATCACTTATGGTTTAAAAAACAAAGAAGCTAATTATTATGCTGAAAATATTACTTTTGACTCGGACGGTTTTCCTCAATTTGATGTTTATCATGATGGTGCTCATTTTGATACATTAAAACTATCTATTCCTGGTATTCATAATGTGTCAAATGCACTAGCATGCATTGCTTTATGCACAGAATATGGCATTGAAAAAAATACAATAAAATCTGCCTTGCTAAAATTTACTGGTGCTCATAGAAGATTTGAATTTAAAGGAAAAATAAATAATTCTGTTAGTGTATATGACGATTATGGTCACCATCCTACTGAAATTTTAGCAACAGCACAATCTTTATCAAATAAAACTTTTCATGAATCTTGGGTTATTTTTCAACCACATACTTATAGCAGAACCAAAAACTTATTAGATGATTTTGCTAATGCGTTGTTAAGTTATAATCATATTGTAGTTTTAGATGTTTATGCTGCTAGAGAAAAAAATACTTATGGTATTAGTTCTAAAGATTTAGTTGATAAGATTCATTCTTTAGGAAAAAATGCTGAATATATACCAGATTTTAAAGAATGTGTTTCTTATATAAAAAGCCACGTTGCTGAAAACGATATTGTTCTAACTCTTGGTGCTGGCACTGTAACAGATATTGGTCCTATGCTAATTCAATAGTACTGACAGCCCATTTGTAGTTTGACTTTTACACCAGAAGCCATACATTAGACATTAAAAGATGTATTGCTTACGGTGTAAAAGTCAAACTACAAATGGGCTTTCTGCATTAACTAATTTACTTCTTTTGATTGTTTTAGCATTATATCTCCAAAAACAGCATAACCTTCTTGCGGATTATTTACTAGTACATGAGTCACTGCTCCTACAAATTTACCATTTTGTATTACTGGTGACCCTGACATTCCTTGAATAATTCCTCCTGTTTTTTCTAATAATCTTTCATCTGTTACTTTTATTTGCATACTCTTATTATCATAATTATTTTCTTTAAAGATTTTTTGAATCTCTATGTCATACTCTTGCACTTTTTGATTATCTAAACTGCATAAAATCGTTGCTTTCCCTAGCTTTATTTCATCTCTTAATGCAACTTCCATTTCTTTCGATGTATCAACATTTAATACAGATAAATTATCAACAGTTCCATAAATTCCAAATCTACTATTTTTATAAATTGTTCCTATATTTTTCTGATTATCAACAGTCCCTTGAATTTTTCCTGGCTGTCCACTTTCTCCTTTTGTAATATTCAATATCCTTGTTGTTACAAATTCTCCTGAAGCAATATTAATTAATTCTTCCGTATCAATATCGGTAATACCATGACCTAAAGCTCCAAAGCGTTTTGTTGCTGGTTCATAGAATGTTACTGTACCTACTCCTGCCGCACTATCTCTAACCCATAAACCTAATTTATATTCTTTATTACTGGTTTCCACTGGGGCAATACTACATTCTTTAGTTTCTTCTTCTTGAATGTATTTTATTTTTACGGGTTCTCCTTGTGCTTTGTTAACTGTTTTTATTAATTCTTCTGTTGAACTAATATCAATTCCATTAATTTGTGTAATAGTATCTCCTTCTTTTATTCCACTATTTTCATATGGTCGATATGTTTTATGGTCAATTCCTTCGATTTCTGACATTCCTACTACTAACACTCCACTTGTATATAATTTAACTCCTGCTATATTCCCAACTGGAATAACTGTCGTCCTAGGAAGTACATCTACTTCTACTTCTTTTACAAAAAGTTTATCAAATAAACTAACTTGTAATGTGGCTTTTCCTGGCTTTTGTGTCACTTCTTTATAATTTGAGACAGTTTCAATAGTTTGTGAATTAAATTTTATATCTAATCCTAATATGGTGTTTAACACGATATTTTCTCCTTCAAAGATAACTAATTCGTTTGGCATGTTTTCAATTGCTATCGTGTAAACATATATTAACATTAAAAAAAATACTAATAATAGCTTTTTTATTGTTTTTTTCATAAAAAACTCCTTACAATTTCGCTATAATTAGTATTCACTTTTATTTTTATTTTATTCATTTATGAATTAATACCAAATTTAATTTTTAATTGTTTATAATCATTGTTAGTTCTATATAATTCATAACGTTCTCTTCCTAATGCTGTAAAATATATACTAGCTAATTTTGGATGCTCACTTTTTAAATTTTCCATATATTTATAAAAATTTCCATTGTCCAATTTTTTTAATGTAGACGGATTAACAATACTAGTATAACATCCTGTAACGGGACTGCCCCCACCCCCAGGAATACTACCTTTTGGAATGTAATATATTGTTTTATTATCTTGCGTTTCAACAGATTTTATTTCAAAATCCATATAAAAAATTCCTTCTAATATGTCATCTGCACTATAATTAAGTAAATCTGCATCATTTGCTCTATGATACTGGTTGTCGCTAGTTAAAATATAAATTGAATCTTCTTGTACTACTTCTTTTGTCCTATTATTTGTAATTACAGAATAACCATTATATACTTTTCCCCCTATACTTAATCCTTGTAAGAAACTAATAATAGAAATATTATTTACAATCTCATCCCATTCTGGTTCATCCAATGTTGGCATTTGAAAGTTAGCACTTGCACTTGAAAATTTATTATAATTAGCTATAGCTATAGATAAATTTCTTTCAATAGAATAACGAATAACCGCTAATCTTTGTTGATTAAAATTAGAATTTGGATCTTCTATACTATTACCGTCTGTTTCAAATATTTTATAATCACCTAATCCTGGTATTCTTTGTCCTCCTTCATCTACCGCATCCTTGCCACTTAGACCTCCTAACATATCTTTTACCCATTTAGTAAAAACTTTAGCTTCTCTATAGTATTCAATAGCAGCAGACGTATTATTACTATTATCTACATTATTCTGTACATATTGGTTTTTATTCAAAACAGTAAACCACTTACCGTCGTCGTTTTTATAAAAATTTACACCATTTATTTTTTTATATTTATATTCTTTTATAGCCTTCTCATTATAATCATAAGTGTTTTCATGTAATTCTAGTTCTTGTTGTATTGGCACTCCTCTGTATTTAAAATTCATGCCATTTACGTCTCCATCAATATTATCTAATAAATATCCAGATTTATCACAACTTTGACCTCTAACTATTCCTTTTACCGTAATATAATTATCCATAGAATATGTAATAATAACATCAATATCTGTGCCGCTTATATATCTACAGCTATAATAAATGTATGGTTTCATTCCTGTTATTTCATCTCCATCGGAATAAGTTGGTACGTTACTTCCCTTATTATCATTAAGCATTTTTATAGTATCTTCATCCAATGTATTCTTATATGGTGAATAAATATAATACCCATCATACATAGTATAAACTATAGCTGGTACATAGTTTTTTAAAACATCCTCATTATATCCCACCATATTAAAGTTTTTGGCAATTGAAGAAAAAAACATATTGGCAGATGCTTCAATATCTCTTATTTTAGAGTTTGATAAATCAGATGTATCACTATTTACTGTATTTAATTGGAAAGCCTTTAAAGCATCTAAAGTTGCATTATCTAATTTTGTATCATATGCTAGTTGTAATTTTAAGGTATCTATTTGATTACCGAACATAAGAACTTAATAGTATTGAAATAGGCAATATTATAATTATAAAAATAATAGACAAACTTTGTATTTTCATGTTTTATCATTTCCTTCGTATTAAATAAGCTTGTAATTTACATTACAAGCTGCTTTTTATTAATTTCCATCTCTCGTGCACATGCCAGCATATTCTGCAGCAGTTGGAGAAATATCACTTCCTGCTACTGAATACAAAAAGTTTTTGAATTGTTGAGCTAAACCTTGATTACTTTGTTTTACTGCTGTTGAAAATATATCTCCTTCTTTAAATATAATTGCTCCTTCTTCTCCCCCTAATTTCTCAAGTATTTGTGATGTGAATTCTGTAAAAGATGTATCTTCACCAATTTTTTCAGCTACTGCTTGTGCTACCTTTTTAGCTTCATTTTCATCACGCACAGTTCTTGTCATTTCTATATCATATGTATTACCTGTTGCAGAAAGATCTTGTACTAATTTATCATAGTCATCCCATGTTAATGTTCCTTTTGTTCTTACATCGTCTACAAATTCTCTTACTGTCGTTTCTATAGCAAGTTGTGCAATTTCATCATTTCTATCTGCCATTGTCATTAATGGAAATATAAACATTAAGACTGCTGCTAAAGCAATTGCCGTAACTGTTATTAGTGATTCCCCTATTTCTCCTCTTTCAGAAGAAACTTTTTCTTTCAGTTTTTGCATAATAAATTGATTATTTTTTTTCATTTTTTCCTCCTTATCATGCCTTATAGCATACTACGATTATTATTGTTGAGTATATGTTATCACTCTTTTTTTATTTCTATTAGCTAAAGGTGTTTCATATTTACCCTCAAATTCTTCTTGATAATATATACCTAAACTTTCTTCAAATTTATTCTCTTTTATTATACCATATAATTCATTAGTATGCAAGGTCATTCCTGTTTCTCTTTCTATAGTTACTTTTTGGTCTTTGTATATACTATTATTTCCATAAATCATAATATCTATAAATTTTTCTTTTTGAGAATCACCACTAAATCTTTCGTTTTCCAAATCAATTATACAAGACTTTACATCGTTTCCAGCTTCATCTTTCTTTGCATACAAATAATAGTTATTTTTAAATTTAAAAATAATTTTGTAATTTTCCTTATATGCTCTGTACAATGATGGAATTATTGTTTCCATACCTACTATTCTTTTAGTAACATTTCCATTATTTTCTACCCATGAGTAATCATATTCCCTGTCACTGTATTCTAATAAAACTTGCGATGTTCGTCTTGCTTGTCCAAAGGCTGTGATACTAATAGACAACGCCAAAACAAACACAAGTACACTCGCCGCCATTTTAAGCGCATCTGTAATATTTTCCATATTATCACTCACCTACCTCCCAGACAAAACTTCAACAATCCTAGTCGTCATCACTATTTAGAGTCACCTCAATTTTTGTTATATAGCCAGACTTCGAATCAGACACTGATTTTACTGTATATGTTTTTCCTGTTTGCGCCTTATCAACCTCACTAGTTGACGTAATTTTTTTTCCTTCTCCGCTACCAAACACAAGTGTTATTCGTTTACTTTCATCATCTGCATTGGTAAGGTTATTTTGTGCTATTCTTTGTATTAATGCATTAACATTTGCTCCTCTAACACTATTTCCTTCATATTGTCTAAATTTTTCATTAAATGTTGTTACTGCAACTTCATCCATTGCATTATTGTCTACTACACTAGATGCCTGTGTAAATATCATAATTCCTAATGATATAATTAAAATTGAAAGTAAAATTGCTCCTGCTATAATTAAAGCTTTTGATGCGTTTTCCATAAAATTTCCTCCTTTAAATTTTGCTTTTTTATTTATTATAACTAACTTTCGTTAGTAAACTTAATAACTATTTTATTGTGTTGTTTGTTCAAATAACATATATTTTACCTTATTAGTCGCATTGTGATACTGTAATTTAGTACATTTAAATTTAATATTACTATAATACTTCACAAATTGCTCCATTCCACTATTATAAAATGTTTCCATCGGATATGTCTCGTCTACATCTAACATTTTAATATAAATGTCAATAGAATTACTATCATTATTGATATATTTTCCTTTATCATTTTTAAGCACTCCATTATTTTCATTATTATCTATTGCTCTATTAATTAATGTAGCTAATTCTGAACCCAAAATTTCCTGTTCTTGATAGCTTTCAAACTGTCTATTACTTCTTTGTGTTGTATAATAATCAGCTTTATAGTTTAAATACATATATGATATTCCTACTACAACAATAATAACAATTAACAAAAACAAAGCTATTTTTTTCATTGCAAAATCCCTTCATTAAATATTCGTAAATGTTATCTTATAAACTCTATGTGTTGTTTCACTTATATCTACTTCACATTTATATTGTTTTAATGCTTTTTTAGTATCACTGCCATCTACATTTTCCAAGCTCTTTGAAATCATTTCATTATAATCTACAACATTATTATTATTATTATATCCTTTTTCTATATAAATACTTTTGTGAATTCCCAAGTCATCTAATTCCTTAAAAATAACTGAAATATAATAATCCTTTCCGTCTGTTGCAGCAACCTTTTTAGGCATTTCATAATAAATATTATTATCTGTTGCTATATTTGCTATTGTTATTATATCATATATATTAACCTTTTTGCAATCATAAATTGTAAATTGTGTATTAAATTCATTTAGTTTATCTACTTCAATTTGCTTATGAACCTCTGCAGAAGAAGCACCAAAAGTTACAAATAGATAAACTGCTAATGATAATATTAATATACCTATTAACACACTTGCCGCCATCAATAACGCTCTCGATGCATTCTCCATTTTATTTACTCCTATTCTTTATTTATTGAAATTTTCCTGTAAAACGAAATTCCATCTTAACAACTCTTCCAGTCTTAGAATTATATTCTACATTATAACAATCAAATCGTGCTCTTTTAAACTGTACATATTCATAATAAGTATATACTTCATTTCTTATCATTTTATCTTCCTTTAAATCATCCCAAGAAGCAGCCTGTATTTTTTTTGATATCTTATTAAATGTACCAACAGCATCTTGTTTAGCTCTTGCATCATTACTATCGATAAAAATCTTAGTTAAGGATGTTGTTAAATTTGTTATTGAATCTTTTCCATATTTATTTTCTAAGTCTTTCACTGTCTCTGAAATTTCACCGTCAAATTCGTTTTTTATACTAGATTGCTCATATTTATCACGTTTCAATAAACGTGAGGTACCATCTTGAGAAAATTTACTTCGCCCTCCACCTTCTGTTAAACTAAAATTTATAGTTATAGGCTGATAAGCCAAATATTGTCCTTCATTACTACCTGTACCCTCTATTGATTTTCTTTTATTATAATCAACTGCTTGATTTAATAGTGAATATAATTCAATTCCTTTTACATTTGGTCTATTATATGTTTCATATTGTTGGTTGAATTCCACAATTTGTGATTCTCTTGTGGATTCTGCCCCTGTGTTTTGATAACTAGATAAATTGTTAAACATTAGTAATAATGCACCAATTATCATCAAAGCTATCAAAACACTTCCGGCCATAACCAAAGCTCTTGATGCATTTTCCATTTAAGTATCCTCCAATCTATTATTTCATTTTCATCATTGAAGTCATTGTACTTCCCATACTTGTTAGTCCTATGAATACCAATGGAACAATTAAGTATCCAACAAACATTGAAACCATTGGAGCAAAACCTATTGCTTTTCCTATCATACCTTTTCTTTTAATTAATCTGTCATTTGATTCTTTTCTTTTTTCTTGATAGTAGTCTCTTTCTGAATCTAATTCATCAAATGCATCTGTAATTGGTATTTTTTCTACTGCTGCTTGTAAACTTTCAATTATTCTAATAAATTGTGTATAGCTTACATCTTCCTTCATTGCTTCTAAAGCTTCCCATGCACCAGCTTCATAGTTGTTCACACACTTTGTAATTGGTGCTTTAAATATATTAGAATATCTTTCCAACCATTCCAAAATAATTTCAACGTTTACTCTTTCAATTCTCATAAGCATTAAGATAATTGTCTGGAACTGCATAACCTCGTCTTCCATTTCTAATTGCCTCATTTTAACTTGGAAAATTAAAATCCAAATTGGTGACATATACGCTACTATTGCAAATACAAAAGCTAATAATATCTCAAACCATTGCATAAATTCTGAATTGATAATTTTTAATTTACCTTCTATTCTTTCAGCAGCTGTCGCAATTTCTTCTTCATTTGCTTCTTCATAATATTTTAATTTTCTTACAGCATTTGTGATTTGCTTTAATGTTGTTTTAGGTTTGCCTCTGAACTGATCCAAAATCTTATTATCTTGTTCAGTTATTTCCATAGCTTTTTTTTCATCTTTTTCCGATAATTCACCGTAATACATTGTAGTCCGTCGTCGGTTCTGTATAAATATAATTTATTGCTATTACATGCAATTGTGAAAATACAATGATGGAAGCAAAGAAAGTAACAATTGCTAATGCAATTCTATTTATATATAGCCATTCCATCTTTGATGAAGATGCTGCGTCTTTTAAATATTGTTGTATTTTCCTATACTCTTTTGTTCCTTTTTTTGGTAAGAATAAGTCAACAATTTTTTTAACAAATTTCTTTTTATACAATTTTGCTTGCCATGGATTTTCAGTGTTTTTTGTATTTATACCAGTAGAACCATTATCTTTTAATCTTCTAACTAATACGTAAGCAACAAAAGTAATAATTAAGATTAAAATTTGAACAATCATTCCTGGTTTTCCTTCATACCAACTTGCTGTAAAAGTAAAATTGCTAACTGCCCAATTCTTTAAAGGCTCTAACAATATAACTGGTGCAATTGAAATTAATGATAAACTTTGAAATACATAATTTAATTTATCTCTTTTCAAAATTTCTAGCTGCATTTCTTGAGTTATATTATTTACGTTTTTCAAATATAATGATGCACCATCTACTTTTCTATCGCCATATTCTTTTGTTAAATAAGAAATTCCTGCAAATTCTTTTAAAAAACTATTTGGTGCTATATCGTAATACTTCTCCAATTCTGTTTCAGGATCATCAGAAATTAATATTTCATAAATTTTTTGACCTTGCCTTGAAACACTCATTTCTTCATCTTGAGATACTTGATAGATAGCTTCTTCTACCATATTGAATTCATGATAAGCATGTCTAATTTCAGAAAAGAATTCAATCTGCTCCTTTAAAATCTTATCATCAATCTTATCAACTGAACCATCAATAAAAGTATCTATCATAAAAACTTCAAATATCACTAAAATGAACATCATGAGATAATTAGAAGAGGTTATTAAGATAGTAATAACAAGTAAAGGTATCAAAAAAGCAAGTGCTTTTGTTAAAATTTTCGCTGTTCCTTTTCTAGTATTGTATTCATCTTCTATATTAATAATTTCTAGTCTTCGTCTTATCTTTAAAACATACCTTTTTATAAAAGGTATTCTTATATATGTAAGATATAATTTTTGGAATAATATTTCAGCTGAAAATTTATTTTCTTTAGTTCCTTGTTGCAATTGTTGTATTCTTTTATATTCTGATTTTTGCATTTTCTTAGATAGCATAACATAAAACATTACAATCAATACAAATAAACCTGCGGAACCACCCATTATATAAAATATAATCGTGTTATTCACTTGTTATTTCACCCTCTTTCTTTTTGTTTATACTTCTTTTGCTTTTCTAGGTTTTCTTGTTTTTTTGGTAGTTTTTTCTTCAACTGCTGAACTACTTACCAAAACACTTTGCTTAATTTTATGACCCCAATGTTTTTCAACAAATTTATCAAAATTTTCTGCATCTGTTTCGTCCATATTTTCTCTCATTGCTTTTAAGTTGTCTTGTGTTATTGGATTTGTTATAACATATTCACCATCTACATACTCTAAAATGTTTCTGTAAGCATATAATTTTTTGTCTGTTATTTTTTCAAAATAGTGTGTTGCATTGTCAAAGAATTTATCAAATTTTCCTTCTAATGTTTTTTCATTTCTATGATCATATGTATATTCGTTTTTTTCTTCAATTGGAATACACTCTGTAATTCTTTCTACATATCTTTTTCCTCTAAAGTCTTTTGTTAAGTGAACATCAAAGTTCAAAACTTGAACAACTTGTTCTTCCGCTGTTTTTTCGTTTGAGAATTGTCCAATTCTCAACATAGAGTTTCTAAGTGCTGTTACTAAGTTTGGAAAAGTTTTTGCGTGGTGTGTAAATAATGTAAATTTTGATGCAACCTGTGCAGCTTGTATCATCCATGCAGCTACGGGGTCTGTTGCAACCTCACCTATGATATTAACAGAACCGTCAGTTTTCTTTTGAACGTCCAAACCTTCTTGTCCTGATATTGTATCAGTTTCTCTAAATGTCAAGATATTTCTAGTTGGATAAATTTTTCTTAAATGAAGCTCGAAAGCCGTTTCCTGAACACGGATGTTCATAGTTTCATATATATTTTCTATCATACCCATAAGCATTGTTGTTTTACCACAACCTTGCTCACCTGTAATAGATGTAATTCTAGCTCCTTTTACTAAATATTTTAATAATTCTATTGATTCATCGCTTCCTGGCTCTCCTTTGAACCATTGCTCCAATGTAGAACGTTGAACATCAAACTTTCTTACGAAAAAAGCCCATGTTTCAGAAAAGCTTGGTCTTACAACTACGACACGTGAACCATCTTTCATTTCATTAATTTTATAACCATTTGTGTCTGATAACTGCCCTGGATTGTTATATTTATAAATATTTTGACACACTCTTTTTAGTTCTGATTCTGTTCCAAATGATAAAAATGCTAAACGAATTGATTTACCTTGGAAAAATATCCAAATACTATCACACGCTCTTGGGACTTTGTGTTCTGATATTTGCTCTAAATAATCTCCACTACCCGTTTGTGCTACTTGGCTTAAAAAGCTTTCTGGAAGTCCAGATACACCACCTGACACACCATCTATATTCATATCTCTAACTTCATCTATGCTACTGTATCCTTTGTAATGCTGATAAATTCTTTGCACTACAACTTGCAACTTATCTACAAAAGACATTACAATGTTTTCTTTTTCATAAATGTCTTCTATTTCTTCATTTGTTATTACATATGAAGGTTTGGTTTCTCCTTCTACATATTTTAATACTGCTAAGTCATACTTTTTTATTAATTCAGTTAATGCTTCATAAGCAAATTCTTTTTTATATGTATATATTAAAATATCAAATTTATCTTGCGCTGTCAAAAGGGAAGGTATATCAAATGGAATTGCTTTTGATATATTACTTTCTGAAACTCCATATTCTTTTTGTAATAAATCAAAAATTAATTCTTTAACATATTTTTTATCATTAACATCACCATATGTACATCCTTTTAATGCTTTTTTTAATGCATATTTTTTGTTCTTTCTTCTTTTTAATTCCTCTTCTGAAAGACCAATATCATACAAGTTAATTTTGGTAATTTCATCTAGCCTCTTTTTTACGAATTCTGTCATCTTCTCTATAGTATAAGTTTTGTCATCTACGTCAATCTGTACTTCTACTTCTGCATTTTTCTTCTTTTTGATGCTGTAATAAATAACATAGATTGCAATTAGTATTACTACTATTATTAGTATGATATTCGTAATTGTCATTTAGGTTCCCCTCCTTACATCTTCATCGCTAAATCCTGTAATCTATAGATGATATTATCTGCTGTTCTTTTTATTTCTGCTAAAAAGAATCCATTTCTATCATCTTCTCCTGTTTTTCTAAGTTTTAAAAATAAATCTGGTACTCCTGCTTCTTCACTTGCCTCGAAAAATAAAGTGTTATATGGTATTGTTGAAACTCTATTTTTTTCGCCTAAATACCTAGATATATTTTTTATATTATATTTTGAATATTTATCATATCTTCCTAGTAATAATAATACTTTTTTAGATTTTAACATTGGTTGTTCATCTCTCATTTTCATAAAAGTATTAATACTAGCTAGTCTTTGGCTTAAATTTACAACAATTAAATTAGAATTTCTTAAAATGGTCTCTGAAATATCGTCTCGTACTTGTCTATCTAAGTCTACAAATACTAAATCGTAATAATTGTTTGCTAAATTAACGATATCTGGATAATATTTTCTAAGATCATTATATTCCTCTTTTTTGCCTTTAAATGTTGTTAATATTTCTAATCTGTCTTTAAATATAATTTTTGTATAATTAGTAATAATGTCTGGAGATAGTTTATTACTTTTCATTATTTTTGCTAACCCTGCAATTCCTTCTTCCATCCCCATATTAGTATTAGGTCCAAATAAACCTAAATTTTTAAGTGCTTTTTTTGGTTCCCAAAAACAATGGTCCAAATTTTCATCTTCATATCCTGTTGATATAAGCAATATCCTATAATTATGTTCTATCCCCAAATGCGTACAAACAGCTGCTAAAGATAATGTTTTTCCTGTTTGTTCTCTTCCATTATTCCAAAAAGTTACAATTGACATCTTCGTACTCCTTTTTAAATATTTTTCATAGCCTTCCTTATATTTGCTTCGCTTACATCCCCTAATATTTCTTCTGTTAGGTATGCCAGTCCATCTTTATATTGAACACTCAATTTCTTAAATCTTATTTTTGCAAATCTTTCATTTTCATAAATAACATTTAAATCTCCATTTTCAATTGGGAAATAAATTTTGTACTCATTCCATACTATTTTATAACCTAATGAAAGAAAATTTAAATAATCATCTTCTTCTTTTAGCATGTCTCTTGAAAATAATATTTTTGTTAAACTTACTACATCTTGCAATCCATTTAAAATGTCTAATCCTTTTTTTAGTGAATAGTTATCAAATGAAGTTATAAAATATTTTTTTTGTGCATCCATTAAGTCGAATTTTTCAAATCCTTCTACATTATCTGTATCTATCAATGCAATATCATATTCCATTTCATTTTCTTCGGCAACGCCTAAATATTTTTTTATTTCTGTTATATTTGAGAATCCAACTGCTATGTCAATATCTTCAAAATCCGTAACATATCTTAATGTAGGGTTTATAACAGGTACTACATACCTTGCTTTTTGATTAACAGTAGAATCTATTACTATTACCTTTTTACCTAATAATGTTATAATTTTAGCTATATATATAATTAAGTCTGTTTTGTCATACGCTCCTATAAACCCTATGTTTTTCATCTGCATTCTTCTCCTTTATTTACTCTATTTCTCCTGTTAAGGAATCTAAATATTTCTTTCTTGAATTTTTAGAATTTGTTATACTTTCTTGCATTTTTGTTTCTTCATTAGAACTTGATTGTTCACCTTGTTCATTAATTACACTATCAATATAATTATTTCTTAAATCTGCTGCATTTGTATTGTTATATCTATTTGATAATTCATTCATAGCTCTTTCTAAGATATTTGGATCACTTTCTAATAATCTAGTTGCAGGTCCTCCAAGTGGATATGTTGGAGTTGATGCATCTTGCATTCCAGGTTCTGTATATTTAGTTGCATATAATTTAGAACCATTAATTTTATAAGCATCAACAATTGCACAGCTCATATGTAATATTTCATCTTCTGTTAGATTTAACCAGATCGTATCTTCTGAATCAGAACCATCAACATTAGGAAGTGTGACTTCTTTTTTTGAAGTTACAATATAATCTTGACCAGATGGCAACAATAATCTTATATCAATATAATCTCCATTCGTTAAATCCATTGGTAATACAATCATATTATATTCTTGTTTTCTCATATCATCTTGTACAACATTATCACTTTTGCTTAGTAATTCAGTTGTAATTAATGTATTCTTCTTCATAGTAACTTTTGCTACTAAAGGTACACTATTTAATTCTAAATATTCTTTTGCACCATTTCTTTCAATATAATAGTTATCTGTTTCATCTTCTTTTTGTAATTCAAAGTCATGATTATCCTTTTTTACGTATAATTTTGGAACATTATTATCATATTTAGTAATAATATCATTTCCTTCCTTATCTTGTAATGCATAATTTTTTATTAAGTCAATATCACTAGTAGCATTACTTGGAACAAGAGTTTTATTAACAGTTTTTGGTTCTAACATATCTTCTGTAATAACTTGACCTGAACTAACATCTTGATTTAATACATATGCTTGTGTTTGTTGTTTCAATTGTTCCTGTTCTTTTTTAGTTTTGTTTATTAATTGCATGAATAAAAATGCTATAATTAATCCAGTAATTACTAACATTAATAACATACCTAATAGAAATGAATTTCTTGCCTTTCTTTGCATTGGATTTGTTGCCATGACAAATTCCTCCTTTATTTTTTATTTTATTATATTTTTTTACAAAATACCTTATCTATTTTATTTTAACGCAAACTTACACTAAAAGCAATAAAATTATTTATTGTTATAAAAAGTTAATAGTTTTGTAATATTTTTGTAATATTTGCTGTAAAAGAGTTGCTATTCCATAAATAATTGAATAGAAACTCTTTTAACAAAATTTGTGTAGCACTTTGGCAACACCTTCATTTTCATTTGTACTTGTTATATAATCAGCAACCTGAACTACATCAGGTGCACTTCCTTCCATAACAACTCCTAAGCCCGCTTCTTGTATCATTTTTTTATCATTTACATTATCACCAATGGCAATTACTGCACTTCTGTCTATTTTTAGTTGTTGTATTAGATATTCAATAGCATTCCACTTATCTACATTGCTACCTGTTATTTCTGTATAATAGTATTCTATTATTTTTTCTTCTGTTCCTTGCTTAATCGTTTTTCTAGACATGTGTGAAACATCTAGTACATCAATTCCTTCAATTTTTCTTATTTTTTTTATGATTGACTGAAATACTGCTTTGCTTTCATCACATATCGTCATTTTTATAAATTTATTTTCTTTTATATTTTTTACATATTCGTACATGTTTTCAACAATACTAATTTTAGTTCTTTTGCTTTCTTCTTTTTTTAAATTTTCTTTGTGATAATATAATACATTATGTTTTAGCGCTTTTGCTAATATTGTTTGCTCTGTATAAACATTATAAGAAATACTATTATCTTCACATATTTTTATCATTTCTAGTATTTTGTCTTTTGGTAAAAATTTTTCATAGATAATTTCGTCTTTTTGGATATCATAAATTATAGATCCATTTCCTGCAATAAAGTATTTATTACTTCCTATGTCTTTCGCAATTTCTTTTATAGAATCTATTGGTCTTCCTGAAGCTATAATAACGTCAATGTTTTTATCTATTGTAGCTTTTATTGCTTTTTTTGTGTTTTCTGTAACAATACCATAAGAATTTAACATAGTTCCATCTAAATCTACTGCTACTAGTTTGTACATATTTTTCACTCCCTATTACTGTTTTATATTATAACTTCTATTTTTCTAAATTGCAAGACATTTATCTTTTTGTTTTGGTAAAAATTACTTGTTTATTTTTTTCTTTTTTGGCGAATGATAGTATTAGAAAAAGCAAAGGTTTTTTCTTATATGTAATATTACAGGAGGTGAAAAAACAATGGCAAATAATTCAAACAAAAAATTAGTTCCAGAAGCTATGACTGCTTTAGATAAATTTAAATATGAAGTAGCTAGTGAAGTTGGTGTTACTTTAAAAGACGGATATAACGGAGACCTTTCTTCTAAAGATGCAGGTAAAATCGGTGGTAACATGGTTAGAAAGATGATCCAACAAGCTGAACAACAAATGAAATAGTTTTATTTCTAATTACCGTTTTTTTATAATGGTAGGAAGTTAAATTTTGTTTTTATTTATTTTGTTTTAAAATACATAAAGGCAGGATTTGATTTCCTGCCTTTTCTTTTTTATTTTTCCATCTTTATAATTTTACCTATTATTGTTGTTTGTTCATTATATTTGATATTTGTTCTTTTAGTTCATTCAGTTCTTCTGTTAAAAACCCCCATATCATTGTCAAGTTTACTCCCTCGTAATCATGTACGATTCTGTTTCTTAGAGATTTTAATCCTTGCCATTCTATTTGTGAATTTTCTTTTATGATTTCTTTACTAACTTTCCCTGCAAGTTCTCCTATCTGACTTAAATTAAAAACACATGCATTTATAGTTTTTTT
>CANQES010000015.1 GCA_947595555.1 uncultured Clostridia bacterium
AGAACAGCTAACAGGAATATGGGTAGCGAAATTTGAAGCAAGTAGTAATAGTCCATCAGTTGTAGAAAATCCACAACCAGACCAACTTGCGACAGATGGTGGGTCAGAAGCAGACATAGATTTAAAGGTAAGAGTAAAACCAAATGTAGTAAGTTGGAGAAAGATAACAACAGGAAATATATTTAAAGTATGCCAAGCATTAACAACAAGTGGAAATTCATTGGAAAATACGACAAATTTGGACGCACATATGATGAAAAATGTGGAATGGGGAGCAGTAGCATATTTAAGTAGAAGTGTATATGGAATGAACAGTAAAGTATGGAATAATCCATATTATAATGATAAAACGAATTTTTCAATAATAACAGGTTTATGTGGTGATTCACAAGATGCAAATCAAACAACATTAGATAATACATACAAATACAATGAAAAAGAAGGAAAAAATGCTTCAACGACAGGAAATGTATATGGAATATATGATATGTCAGGAGGAACATGGGAAGTTGTAGCAGGAATATTAAGTAGTGAAAAATCAAAGGATCCATATTATGATTTTACAAATGTAGAATCCAAATATTATGACAGTTATGAAGGATACAGTAATTTAAAATATGGAGATGCAATATATGAAACATCAACAAATTTTACAGGAAATAATGGGTGGGATTCAAACTGGTCGTTAATGATTAGAAAGGGAGAGCCTGTGTTTGTAAGAGGCGGTTGTGTACTTCAGCCAGGGCGTGGTATGTTTGCATTTTCTTGTTGGATTGGCGGTCAAAGTAGCGATCAAACCGCAGGTTTCCGACCTTGTATTGTGGGTTTGCAATAATTTTATTAAATGTTTTAGAAAATTTTAATGAAAAATTCTTTGGTAATTTTGTGTTAAGTTGAATCTCATTAAGTTAAATTTTTTGAGATTCAATTTTTTATTTAAAAAAATATTTTAGTTTGGGTGGCAACATTAATAACATAAAAAACGAAAAAAGGACTTGCAAAAGATAAATTAATATGGTATAAATATAACAAACAAGTAAAAACAAAATTACATAATAACAAAAGAAAGTTGAGGAGTTAAAAATGAAAAAAAACAAAGGAATAACATTAATTGCATTAGTAATAACAATAATAGTTTTACTAATACTTGCAGGAGTAAGTATAGCAACATTACTTGGAGAAAATGGAATATTAAGTCAAGCAACAAAAGCAGTAGAAAAAACAAATAATGCAACAGAAAAAGAGAAAGTACAATTAGCGTGTAATGCACAAATGTCAAAAAATGCAGAAAAAGGAAAATATACAATTGATGTAGAAGACATAGATGACATACAAGAGAAGTTAGATAGTTTAAAAGCAGGAGCAAAAATAACAGAAGGGTCAAATCCAATAGAAGTAGTTTTTCCTAATGGAAATATTTATGCAATAAGCAATGGAAAAGTATTAGAACAAGCAGAAGTGGGAAAAAAAGTAACAGGAAAAAATAAGGCATATACAAACAAAGGAACAGCAATAATTCCAGAAGGATTTACAATAGTACCAGGATGTGATGATGTTTCGGAAGGACTAGTAATATCAGATAATGAAGGAGACACAGAAGAAACTGGAAAAGACAAAATAGCGGAAGGAAATCAATTTGTATGGGTGCCAGTAAAAGATTTTTCTAAGTTTGAAAGAGAAGCAGGGTATTATAATGGAACTAAGCAAGAATGTGAATTTGTATCAGATAAACTTACAAGTGGAAAATATTATGAGCCAAAAGGAGATGGAAAGACGGTAGAGACAGAAACAACAGGAACAGAAAAAGAGGTTCAAGACATGTATAAAAGTGTAAAAGATAATGGAGGATTTTATATAGGAAGATATGAGACGGGACGTGAAGGAGAAAATGTAGTATGTAAAAAAGGAGCAACTGTATATAATAATATAGGTTGGTCAAATACAGATGATATGACAGTAGAAACAGGAGGAGCAGTAGAGTTAGCAAGAAAATTTGCAACTCAAGAGAGCTATACAAGTGTAAAAAGTACATTATGTTATGGAGTACAATGGGATGCAGTAATGAGATGGATGAGTAATATAGCTAATCCAAATGTACCAGGAAAAAAATATATCGAAGATAGTACAGGAATGGGATGGTATGGTAACAATTATAAGGAAGGAAATCCAGAGCATAAAACAGGAACAGATATAGAAAGTGGAGTAAATAATAAAAGTAACAAAGTAAAAAATATCTATGATATGTCAGGTAATGTATGGGAATGGACTATGGAGGCTTATGACACTAGTATTCGAATTATTCGAGGAGGCGGTTATTATAGTAACTATCCAGTTTCTTACCGTTATAACTATTATTCGAGCATTACCGGCACCGACTACGGCTTTCGCACAACATTATATTTGTAATAATCAATATAACTGGTAATATATAGAAAGTATTACCAGTTTATTTATTTTAGAGGAGACTGTAAACATCTCTGTTATTTTACGTAAAGTACAACACGAAAACCTATACTAAATGAGTAATTGCTGTTATCCTTATTGCTACCATTACGATAGCAGATTGGACAGACAGAACCATGATCACCAAAACCGCCACCACGCATGACAGCATATGTTTCATTTGTAGTTTTATGTTTGCCTGTTTCTGTCGTCCACTCCAACATATTTCCTGCTAAATCATATATGTTTTTCGTCTTTGTTGATTCTGCTGCTCCTGTTGCTATTTCTATTCTTTCGTAATATGTTTTTGTTTCAAAATCCCATTCAGAATGTGGTGGTACCCATTGATATTTACTATATTCTGTTCCTATATTATCCTTTGTAATTTTTTTATTGCTTTCTGTTCTTTTCCAGTTACCAACTGAATAAATTGTAGTATATAACCAATTACTTCCAAAAGCATGCATAGCATATATTCCATCATCTTCCAAACTTATATTGGTATTATTATAGTAATTCCCATTAGTTGATGAATTTGTTGCTTTTTCTACTTTTCCTTCTCCAGTTTTTATCCATTCTACTACTGTATCCCATGCATAACTATCTATTAATTGACTTGTTACACTTTCACTACCTTCATACATTTTTCCTGATACTTCTCTTGCATGTTCTTGTGTTATATCATTCCAACTCGGATTATTTTTCCTACTTACCGGTTTTAATGTTTTTCCATTTTCTTCTGTTACATCTCTTCCGCTGTTTAGAGAGGTAGTTCTAAGGTAATTTCCATTATCTGCTGTTTCATAAAATGATGCCGTACTTGGTATTCCTGCTTCATATCTTCCTATATAAAATCCTCCATATTTGTTTACACTTACTGTGTCTCCATAAGTATCTGTCCAATCATCATATTCTGTATATTGAAGTTGCTTTGTTTTATATTCTACGTCATCTTCTTGAGCGTTTGTCCATGTGACTGCTAATCCTTTTTCTTTCTCATATGTTATCTCTTCTCCTTTTCCACATGGTACCCATACAAATTCATTTCCTTCATCATCTTGTATTACAAATCCTGTTTCTTTTGTTCCTTCTTTATAACTAAATCCATTTGGTACTGGTATTATATGTCCTTCTCCATCTGCTACTGGTGTTACAGTGTTTTCCCATTCAGCTCCTTCTGGTTTTGTTGTTTCTGTTCCAGCTGTCATTTTTCCTAAATCCGCATTATATATATCTGCTATGTTTACTGTATATTTTCCATCTTCTGTTGTTAATTCAAATCCTTCTGGAAAGTTATCCCATTTTGAATCATTTATAGCAGGCACATTTTTTTCTCCAAAATATTTTACTAGAACTTTTCGTAGTTCTTCCTCACTTAAACTACTTCCGTTTTTTCCCATAGTTACATCTAATATATCTAGTTGTAAATTCTCTTTTAGTTCTGCAAGTTTTGTTTCATAGCTTGCTTTATTAGCTTGTGTTAGTATGCCATTTTCTCCAAGTAGTGTTGCTATGCTCACACCTGCAAGTATTAGTAAAACTATTATTGTGATTACTAATGCGATTAATGTTATTCCTTTGTTTTTCTTTTCTTTTTTTCTCATTTTTCACTTCTCCTTTGCATTATGTAATACTGATATTACACATTTACTATTTATATACCATACCAATTATATTTTTTCAATAGGTTTTATAAAATATATTAAATTTTTATAATCATAGATTTAGTTTAAATAATAACATAAAAAGCCAAAAAAGACTTGCAAGAAAAAAATTAATATGGTATAAATATAGCAAACGAGTAAAACAAGAATAACATAATAACAAAAGAAGGGAAGGAAAAAGAATGAAGAAAAACAAAGGAATAACATTGATTGCATTAGTAATAACTATAATAGTTTTACTAATACTTGCAGGAGTGAGTATAGCAACGTTACTTGGAGAAAATGGAATATTAGCTCAAGCGACAAAAGCAGAAAGAGCACAAAAACTAGCAGAGATAACAGAGAGCATACAAACAGACATACTAGCAAAGCAAATGGAAAAAACAAATGGAAAAATAACTGAAAAAGAATTAGACGAAGTTTTTGCGAAATATGATAAAGATTATAATCCGGAAAATCCACAAGTTAAGACGGATGAAGATGGGAGAAAATATATTGAGACAAGTGATGGAGATATTATATATCAAGATACAGTATATACTGGAACAGTAACAAAAGCAAATATAACAGACACGAGCAAAATAAAAATTGGAGACTATGTAAATTATTCACCAGATACAACAAAAACTTCTTATACGTTTGAAGAAAATCTGTCTGGCTATATTAAACAAGAGATACCAAAAGACCAATTAAAATGGAGAATACTAGATATTGATGAGCAAGGAAAGGTTAAGTTAATTAGTGATACACTAACGAGTAAAATTATTACGTTAAAAGGAGCAAGAGGATACAATAATGGAGTTTTCTTATTAAATGAAATGTGTAACGAATTATATAGAAATGATACAATAGGGGCAACAGCAAGAAGTTTAAATATAGAGGATATACAAGAGAGAATGAAAACAGGAGCTGATGGAAAGAAAGAATATGAAAAATATGGAAGTGGGACAAACTATGAATATGGAAAAGTAAAAGAATATGCAGACAATAGAAAATACCCATTGCAATGGCAACATGATAAAGGAATAGAAGGAAAAAATGAAGATAGAGATTTAATAGAAGCTGAAGAAGAAGGGTTAAATTTTTCATACGGAGAAAAATCGGCGGATGAAAAATTAATGGTAACAGGAACATATTGGGCACTAACTGCAGATATTATGCAAAGTAATCTTATGGCAATTCCAGAGGATAAAGTAAGAGATATAAGTAAAGCAAATAGTATGTATTATGAACTATTTTTTAATTGTGGAGGACCTTATTACTGGTTAGCTAATCGTATAGAAGATTTAAGTTCCGATAGTAAAGTTTCATTCCGGATTACAAGTTTTACGTACAGCAGCTATTGGAAAAAATGATTTATTTTACTCTGATGTATCTTCTTGTTATCCATATTTCAATTATGCCCGTCCTGTAGTAAATCTACCATCTAATGTTATAGTAACTGATGGAGAGTATAATGAAGAAGCAGGGGGATGGCCAATTATATTATAATTTATAATTATCCCCCAGTATAACTGGGGGATATATCGGTCTATGGAGATTTATTTTATTGCGATATTCCATGTCGTAGTATCATTTATTTTTTCATTATTGGATATAAATTTAATTCCAGGCTTTAGAGAAACAACAACGCGAATTCCATAAGAGCCATAAGAATGCGCATCGCTTATCATACCAGCGAAATGCACCATCCATAAATGGTTAATACTGTTTGCAGAAGCAAGCCAAGTATTACAATAAGGATGAACTGTATCATCATAGCATGGTAATGATAATAAATCATTCTCTTCTACATATGTAGAATTTGACGTGGATGAACCATATACTTCATCCACATCGGCCTTCGTCATTGACTGAACTTTTGGTTTTCCTTCTATATAACTAAACGTATTATAATTATCAGTATAAGTTTCACCTTCCTTATATACATCTGTAAAATCATTATAAAAAAGATTTTCTAAATCAGATGTACTAGTGACTGTAGATGTAGTTTTAAATCCATTTTTAAAAAATTTATATGGTGTTAATGTTGATGATATCTCTATATCAAAAAATTTTGTCGTTAAATTTTCTACAGATATCTTTGAATCATAAGAATTATAATAATTTAAAGGTACTCCTGCTGATACTAGTCTTACAACTTCGTTGTCCAAGTCTATTGACAGTATTCGCCATTTATTGTATATGTCTTTGGGAAATAGTGCTATTGTTTCATTATCTATATCAACAGCTGTTCCTACATTATCATAATATACAGGATAATTACTTACATAGTCTCCTACTGTTAATTCAGAATAAGCAACACTTGCAGCTTCTGTAAATTGTACCGTTCCTGCATATATATCTGATAGTTTTATGTCGCAGTTTCCATATGTTGGTTTTGTTTTTAAACTATATTCAGGGTTTTTTAATGCCTCTTCCAAATTTTCTATAGAAGGGACTTCTTGAAAGTATTGATTTAATACAGCCTTGTATTGTTCTGCTGTAATAGTGTCATTCCCATTTTTAGTCTGATAAGCTAGTATATCTGTTTTGGACATTTCTATTATGTCTGCTTTTTTATTTTTTTCTTTTGCTTTAACTGCTTGACTTAATATGCCATTTTCTCCTGTTAGTGTCGCTATACTCACTCCTGCAAGTATTAGTAAAACTATTATAGTTATCACTAATGCTATCAAAGTAATTCCTTTTTCTTTTAGTTCTTTTTTTCTCATTTTTCACTTCTCCTTTGCATTATGTAATACTAATATTACATATTTACTATTTATATACCATACCAATTATATTTTTTCAATAGGTTTTATAAAATATATTAAATTTTTATAATCATTGATTTTAGTTTAAGCCGTAATATTAATAACATAAAAAACGAAAAAAGGACTTGCAGGAAAAAAATAATATGGTATAATATAGCAAATAAGTAAAACAAGAATAACATAATAACAAAAGAAGGGAAGGAAAAAGGATGAAGAAAAACAAAGGAATAACATTAATCGCATTAGTAATAACTATAATAGTTTTACTAATACTTGCAGGAGTGAGCATAGCAACACTACTTGGAGAAAATGGCATACTAACACAAGCAAATAAAGCAAGTCATGAAACAAAACTTGCAGAACTAAAAGAGAATTTACAACTAGATATATTAGATATAACTATGGGAAAAAACGGAAGCAATTTAAGTAAGGAAGAACTAAGAAAAGTTTTAGTAAAATATTTTGGAGAAAAAAATGTGCCTGCTATAAATGATTCAAAATGGGATAACTTTCCAGAAGGATTTGAATTAACAACAGAAGATGGAAAATATACAGTAAACATAGCAGATATATATAATGCGGATTTAGGAAAAATGACAGCTGGAACAGAAACAACAAAACCAGAAGGAGCTGAATGGGAAAACACTGTAACACCAGTAGCAGATGGAGAAGGACATATAATACCAGTACCAAATGGATTTAGTTATAAAGAAGGAACAAAAGAAACAGGATTTGTAATACAAGATGATGAAGGAAATGAATTTGTATGGGTACCATGTGGAAAAGGAGAAGAGATAACATATGAAAAAGAAAAAGGATTAGCGGTCACATGGAAAAGTGCTCAAGAAGATGGAGTATATTATAAAGCAAAGCAAGAGAATTATACAGAGTATGATGATTGGGAAGATGTTTATGGAGACACAACAAGTGTAAACAAATACGGAGGATTTTATATAGGAAGATATGAAGCAGGCATACCAAGCACAGCATCATTTTATCCAAATACAGATAAAAAAGATTATAATAGTGATAGAAATTTAACAGAAGAAAATGGAGAGACATTAAAACCAGTAAGTAAGAAAAATAATCCAAGTTGGAATTTTATAACACAAGAACATGCAATAGAAGTATCAGGAAAAATGTATGAAGGTAGTGAAAGTGTAACAAGCCAATTAATAGATAGTTATGCATGGGATACAGTAGTAGAATGGATAAAAACTGGAGAAGGAAAAGTAGGAAAAATAACAAATTCAATAACATATGGAAATTATATCGATAGTACAAATATAAGCTTAGATACTGATGGAATATATGCTATGCATGCTAGTGGAGGTGTTTTTTCATTTGCTACAACTTATTCAGTAGGTGGTTGGAAAAGAACGGAAAGTAATAAAGAGATTACAAAAGATAATGTGGAAACAGAATATAGTCAATATGAATGGATACCACCTTATTCTGAATGGGATTTTGCTACGACAAAAAAATACGAAAGAACAGAAATAGCAACAGGAGCAACAGAAGCAACAAAAACGAAAAATATATATGATTTAGCAGGGAATATGTGGGAGTGGACAACAGAGATAGGAAAACATAAAACCGAAAGTACAACATACATTGTTGCTCGTGGAGGTGGATTTACTGTAAATGGACATTGGGGTCCTGTGTGCTGTCGTTCTGGTACCTATGATAGTTCAATATTTGGGGGTAATGTGGGTTTTCGAATTGTGCTTTATATGAAATAGAAATATAAATAGGCTTAAGAAAAAATTTTCTTAAGCTTATTACAATGTTCATTAAATAATTATATGATAAATTAAATTTGTAAAAATACAAAGCACTATACCACAAACAGTAGGAAGTAAAAAACTAATAAATGTCCATTTCCAACTACCAGTCTCCTTTTTTATTGTTAAAAGAGTAGTAGCACAAGGATAATGAAGAATTGTAAACAACATTACATTAATAGCAGTTAATATGGTCCAACCATTTGCTATCAAAATTTGACCAATAGAAAAAGTATCCTCTAAATCAACCAAAGTATTACCGCCAAGATAGCACATTAAAATAATTGGAAGCACAATTTCATTAGCTGGTATTCCAAGAACAAAAGCGGTCAAAATATAGCCATCCAATCCCATTAATTGAGCAAGAGGATTCAAAAAGTTTGCAATAATTGTTAATAAACTTTCACCATTTATACCGATATTAGCAAACAACCAAATGATGAGACCTGCTGGAGCTGCTACACTAATAGCTCTACCTAATACAAATAAAGTTCTGTCAAAAATAGAACGTACTAAAATCTTACCAAATTGAGGCTTTCTATATGGTGGTAGTTCCAATACAAAGGAAGAAGGCATTCCTTTTAAAATAGTTTTAGACAACAATTTTGATATAATTAAAGTGAAGAATATTCCTAATAGAATCACAAAAATAACAGCAATAGTTGAAACAATTGATTTGCTAAATCCCTGTACAGTTCCAGCAATGAAAATTGTGCTAATTGCTATTAAAAATGGAAATCTACCATTGCAAGGAACAAAACTATTAGTCAGGATAGCAATTAATCTTTCTCGTGGGGAATCTATAATTCGACACCCAACAACTCCGGCAGCATTACAACCAAATCCCATACACATAGTAATCATCTGTTTACCGTGTACAGCAACATTTTTTAAAAAAACCATCCATATTAAAAGCAATTCTAGGAAGATATCCCAAATCCTCTAAAATTGTGAAAAGAGGAAAAAATATAGCCATTGGAGGTAGCATAACAGCAATAATCCAAGTTAAAGTTTGATAGACACCAGAAATAAGCATAGAAGAGAGCCATTCCGGCGAATGTAAAAAATTAGCTAGATGAAGTAGTTTTTCTTGTATCCACCCAAACAAACTAAATAATGCTTGTGAAGGATAATTGCTACCTACAATAGTTAGCCAAAAAATGACAGCTAAAAACAAAAGCATGATTGGAATGCCAAACTTTTTAGAAGTTAAAATTTTATCAATCTTTCTATCACGTCTTGAATAGTTTTCATCTTCAAAAATGCAAACTTTTCCACAAATGGTTTCACATTTGTGCATAATATCAGAAACAATAAAATCTTTTAAATGTTTTTTTATAATGTTATTCTTTTCTAAATCATTATGAACTTCATTAGTAATATTTTGTATATTTTTGTTATTTGATAAAGACATAGAAAGATTTTTTTCAATGGAGTTAATAATTGTTTCTTCATCATCTATTAATTTTAATGCAATCCAACGGCACAAATCAGATGAAAGTTCAAATTCAGCATTTAAAACTTTTTCTATTTTAGATAAACCGTCTTCAATGTATTTATTATAGATAACCTTTTTTGGTGCTGGTTGTATGTCATGAGTACATACTTTTTGTACTGTATCCATAAGTGAATTTAATGTTTTCTTTTTTCTTGCTGTAGTACCAACTACTGGTACACCAAGCTCATCTGATAATCTTTTTAAATCAATATGTATCTTCTTCTTTTTAGCTTCATCTAGTAAATTTACACAAACTATGATGTTATTTGTTATATCCATTGTTTGAAAAACAAGATTCAAATTTCGCTCTAGACATGTAGCATCAACAACAATAATAGTGCAATCAGGATGTCCAAAGCAAATATAATCTCGAGCAATTTCTTCTTCTTCAGAATTAGACAAGATGGAATATGTTCCGGGAATATCAACTAAAAGAAAATTAGTATTTTTATAAATACAATTACCAGTAGCATTGCTTACAGTTTTTCCAGGCCAATTACCAGTATGTTGATGCATACCAGTTAAGTTATTAAAAATAGTTGATTTTCCAACATTAGGATTACCAGCTAATGCGATTACATAGTCAGAATCATTTTTTAAAAATTCTAAATCATTTGCCAGTAAATTACTTCCAGTAGACGATTTAGTAAGTCCCATAAATAACCTCCTCATAGATATTTTAATAATATATTATGAATTAAAACAAATATTTATGAAATTAGCATCTTCTTTTCTAATTGCAATTAATGTGCCACGAATTGAAAAAGCACGTGGATCTGATGAAGGACTAACTAAAACAGGAGTAATGGGAGCACCTTTTACAAATCCTAGATCTAATAATCTTCTTTTAATATTTTCATTACAATTTAAATTTTGTATATAACCTTTGGTGTTCAAGGGTAAATCATTTAATGTCATTATATGCCTCCTAATATTTTTAACCTACTATTATTATATTTTGTCGAAAAATAATTGTTACATATTGACATTATTTTGGTTTTATGAAAAAATAAAAAAAATAAAGTCATTTAAAAAATGGCAAAAGGAGGAAAAAATGGAAAAATTAAGAGGTTTTGGCATAGCAAAAGGTTTTGAAGATAAAGGAATCAATTTGCCGATTAGAAAAACAAAATACTCTGCTGGATATGATATAGAAGCAGCAGAAGATGTTACAATACCAAGTTTTAAGAAAGGAATGAATCCTACTTTAGTAAAAACTGGATTAAAAGCTTATATGCAAGATGATGAAGTAATGTTTTTATATAATAGAAGTTCTAATCCAAAAAAGAAGGGATTAATTTTAGCTAATAGTGTAGGAGTTATTGATAAAGACTATTATGGAAATCCAGATAATGATGGACATATCATGTTTGCTTTTTACAATATTAAGGAAGAAGATATTACAATAAAAAAAGGAGAAGCTATTGGTCAAGCAGTATTCCAAAAATATTTAATTGTAGATGATGATGAAGCAGAAGGAGAGAGAATAGGAGGATTTGGATCTACTGGAAAATAAAAAAAAATTAAAAATTTTTTATTCTTAGAGTCTCAAGGAATAGAAGAAAAATACAGATAAAAAAATCATGGTAAAGGCTTTGACTTTTACCATTTTTTGTTGTATAATAATTATGGTTAAAAAATCCAATAAAGTTGATAAAACTTTATTATATTTTTTTCACCAAATACTAAGTGCTGAAAGGAGTGTACGTACATGTTTAATGTAGGAGACAAAATTGTATATCCAATGCATGGAGCAGGGGTAATTGATTCAATAGAAGAAAAAGATATTTTAGGAGAGAAACAATCTTATTACATATTAAAGATGCCAGGAGAAGTAAAAGTAATGATACCAACAGCAAAGGCAGAAACAGTAGGTGTAAGAAATATAATAGATAAGAATTCAGCAGATAAAGTAATTGGAATACTAGAAAAAGATGAGACAGAAATGGATAAAAATTGGAATAAAAGATATCGTGATAATATGGACAAGATGAAAAGTGGCGATATTTATGAAATTGCAGACGTTGTAAGAAATTTAAGCTTTAAACAAAAAGAAAAAGGTTTATCTACTGGCGAAAAGAAAATGTTAAATAATGCAAAACAAATATTGGTTAGTGAATTAGTATTAGCAGAACATGCCTCTCAAGAAGAAATGGAGCAATTAGTAGAAAATAAAATCAACACATCATTTATGATGTTTAAAGCAGATGAAGTACAACCTGAAAGTGTAGTAAATAAATTTATACCATTTGATGGAACAGGAACTGAATAAAACATTATAATAATAAAATAAAAAGAGAGAACATTTCAGTTTTCTCTTTTTTTGGTGCTCCCTCAAGGATTCGAACCTTGGACCCACCGGTTATGAGCCGGTTGCTCTGACCAACTGAGCTAAGGGAGCAAATATTTATATTTAGCACAAGTAAAAGTATAAGATATTTTAGAAAAAAAGTCAAGACTTTTTCAAAAAAAATTTCAAAAAATACTTGAAAAAATAAGAAAAATATGGTACAATAACCAGCGTATTAATCACACAAAGGCAGTTTTGAAGGAAGTGCCTACGAAGTAGGTCCCGAAAAATGATGAAACTTTGTGGAAGACATAACAAAAAAGGAGGAATTAAAAATGTCAGTAGTTGCAATGAAACAATTACTAGAAGCAGGTGTTCACTTTGGACATCAAACAAGAAGATGGGATCCAAAAATGGCTGAATACATATTCCAAGCTAGAAATGGAATTCACATCATCGACTTACAAAAAACATCTAAAAAACTAGATGAAGCTTATGCTTTTATTAAAGAGCAAGCAGAAGATGGAAAAACAGTTCTATTTGTAGGAACTAAAAAACAAGCACAAGAATGTATGAAAGAGGCAGCATTAAAATGTGGAATGTACTATGTTGATCAAAGATGGTTAGGAGGAATGTTAACAAACTTTGAAACCATTCGTGCAAGAGTACAAAGATTAAAAGATTTAGAAAAAATGCAAGAAGATGGAACATTTGACGTGTTACCAAAAAAAGAAGTTATCCTATTAAAAAAAGAAATGGAAAAACTAGAAAAGAATCTTGGTGGAATTAAAGAAATGGAAAAACTACCAGGAGTAATATTCTTAGTTGATCCTAAAAAAGAAAGAATTGCTATTTTAGAAGCAAAAAAACTAGGAATTCCAGTTGTAGGTTTAGTTGATACAAACTGCAATCCAGAAGAATTAGACTATCCAATACCAGGAAATGATGACGCAATAAGAGCAGTCAAATTAATTGCAGATGTTATGGCAAATGCAGTAATTGAAGGCAAACAAGGAGAAAGTTTTGAGCCAGAGATGGTATCAGAACAAGTAGAAGAAGAACCTACTAGCATGGAAGAAGTAGTAGAAGCAGCTGAAGAAAAAGTTGATTCAGATACAGAAACTGAAGCAGAATAATAGTTAAAAAGAAGAGTAGAGCTTTTCTGCTCTACTTCTTTTAATATAAAGGAGGAATAAAAAATGGTTACAGCAAGTTTAGTAAAAGAGCTAAGAGAAAAGACAGGAGCAGGAATGATGGACTGCAAAAAAGTTTTAACAGAGACAGATGGAGACATGGAAAAAGCAATTGAGCTATTACGTGAAAGAGGAATAGCAAAAGCAGCTAAAAAATCTGGAAGAATTGCAGCAGAAGGATTAGTTGAAGCCTATATTTCAGAAGATGGAAAAGTTGGAGCTGTTGTAGAAGTTAATTCAGAGACAGACTTTGTTGCTAAAAATGAAGAATTCAAAACATTTGTTATGAATGTAGCAAAACAAATAGTTGAAAAAAATCCAAAAGATGTAGAAGAATTATTAGCTCAAAAAGCATTAGGAGAAGAAGGAAAAACAGTACAAGAAGTATTAGTAGAAAAAATAGCAACAATTGGTGAAAACATGAATATAAGAAGATTTGCAAGATTTGAAACAGATGGATTAATTGAAAAATACATTCATGGAGATGGAAAAATAGCTGTTTTAGTAAATATGAAAAAAGGAAATAATGAAGTAGCTAAAGACATATGTATGCAAATAGCTGCTGCAAGACCAGAATACGTTAGAAAAGAAGAAGTACCAGCAGAAAGAGTAAGTAAAGAAATGGACATCTTAAAAGCACAGACTATGAATGAAGGAAAACCAGAAGCAATTGCTGAAAAAATTGTACAAGGAAGAATTGGAAAATTCTATGAAGAAGTTTGCTTGGTAGATCAAGTATTTGTCAAAGATCCAAATAAAAAAGTAAACCAATTATTACAAGAAAAAGATGCAGAAGTAGTAGAATTTGCTAGATTTGAAAAAGGTGAAGGAATAGAGAAAAAAGAAGAAAATTTTGCCGAGGAAGTAATGAACCAATTAAAATAAAAATACATCAAAAAGGAATAAATAAAAAACCACCTAATATAAATATTAATAAATATTTATGTTAGGGGTTTTTTTATGCTTGTAATACAAAAAAAGAGGATACAAATAATAGCAATGTGTATGTTAATTGGCTTAATATCATTTACAATAAAAACATCAAAAGAAGATGATGATACAATAGAAACTACGGCGACACCAGTATCTGGTAAAACTATCGTAATAGATGCTGGTCACGGAACGCCAGATGAACGGAGCAGAAAGTAGTGATGGTGTAACAGAAGCGGAAACAAATTTAAAAATTGCACTAAAATTACAAAATTTATTGGAGACAAGTGGAAGTACAGTTGTTTTAACTCGATCTGATGAAAATGCTATTTATGATTTAGACAGTAAAACTTTAAGACAAAAAAAAGTTTCAGACATTCACAATCGTGTAAAAATAGGAAATGAATCAAGTGCAGACATTTTTGTAAGTATTCATTTAAATAAAATCCCACAGCAACAATATTGGGGATGGCAATGTTTTTACAAAGAAGGAAATGAAGAAAGTAGTAAATTAGCTAAACAAATCCAAGAAAATTTAAATGAAGCAATTCAGAAAGATAATAAAAGAGTGGCAATGAAATTAGATACTGCTTACATTATGAAACATGTAGACATACCAATTTCTATTGTGGAATGTGGATTTTTATCTAATGCAGAAGAAGAAAAACAACTACTTGATGATGAGTATCAAAATAGATTAGCATGGGGGATATATAATGGAATAACAGATTATTTCTATGGAAAAGAAATTGACAATAAACAGAACGAATGATAAAATTTAGGATAGTTTTAAATAGCAAAGAAAGAAGGATATAAAAAATGAAAAAAGGAAAAGTGGTTTTAGTAGGAGCGGGATTCGTTGGAATGAGTATGGCATATTCTATGTTGAATAGAGGAGGAATAGGAGAACTTATTTTAGTTGATATTGATAAAAATAAAACAATAGGGGAGGAGATGGATTTATCACATGGTCTTCCTTATGCTCCTCAAAAAATGGTAATTAAATCAGGAGATTATACAGATTGTGCAGATGCAGAAGTTGTTGTAATAACAGCAGGAGTTGCACAAAAGCCAGGTCAATCTAGACTAGAATTGGCAGGAGTAAATGCTAAAATAATGAAACAGATTACAGAATCAATCATGCAAAGTGGATTTAAAGGAAGTATTATTGTAGCAAGTAATCCAGTAGATTTAATGTCTTATATTGTTTGGAAAGTTTCTGGTTTACCAAAAAATAAAGTAATTGGTTCAGGCACTGTATTAGATACAGCACGACTTCGCTATTTAATGGCAGATTATTTAAAAATATCAAGTAAAAATGTGCATGCATATATAATGGGAGAACATGGAGATTCATCATTTGTTCCATGGGATCATGCATATGTTGGCTGCAAAAAAATAAAAGATATTATGAAGGACAATAATCACCCAATGGAAGATTTAAAGAAGATACATGAGGGAGTAGTAAATGCTGCTTATGAAATTATTGAAAAAAAGAAAGCAACTTATTATGGAATTGGAATGGCATTAAATAGATTAGTAAGGGCCATTATAGACGATGAAAATTCCATTTTAACAGTTTCTACGTATCTAGAAAATCAATATGGACAAAATGACATTTACATTGGGGTACCAGCTATTATTAATAGACATGGGGTAAGAGACATATTAGAATTGGAACTAAATGATTATGAGCAAGAAAAATTAAATAATAGTTGTAAATTACTAAAAGAAAATTTTATAAATGTATATAAAAACATTTGACAAAAATACAGTTTTAATGGATAATATAGATATAAAAAAACATGAAGAAAAAGCAATTGAAAAATACAAAGGAGGAATAAACCAAATGTATATATTTAATAGAATCACGGTAAATCCACAATTGCCAAAGAGAATAGAAAAATTGGCAACAATATCAAACAATTTATGGTGGTCTTGGAACACTGAATTTTTAAGATTATTTCAACAAATAGACATGGATTTATGGGAAACGTCTAGTAAAAATCCAGTAAAATTTTTAAGGCACGTATCACAAGAAAGATTAGAAAAAGTTGCAAAAGATATAAGCTTTTTAAAAGAGTATGATAAAATAGTAGAAAATTTTGAGAATTACATGAATAGCAAAAACACGTGGTTTGCTAATAAATACCCAGAAAACAAAAATGATTTAATAGCATATTTTTCAGCAGAATATGGTATAGACGAAACAATTCCAATCTATTCAGGAGGACTTGGAATATTATCTGGTGACCATTTAAAATCAGCTAGTGATTTAGGTATTCCTATAGTTGCAGTAGGGTTATTATATAAAAATGGTTATTTCAATCAAAAAATAAATGGATATGGACAACAAGAAACAGAGTACAAAAATATAGATTTATTTGACATGCCAATTTATCCAGTAAAAGATGAAAATGGAGAAGATTTAACAATCTATGTTAAATTCCCTAAAAGAAGATTATATCTAAAAGTTTGGGAAATTAATGTGGGAAGAGTAAAATTATATTTGCTAGACTCAGATATAGAAAAAAATAATGAAGAAGATAGAGATGTTACTTTAAAATTATATGGTGGAGACCAAGAGATGAGAATTCGTCAGGAAATTGTTTTAGGTATGGCAGGTGTGAACCTACTAACAAAATATCTTAACTTAAATCCAACTGTATATCATATGAATGAAGGACATTCTGCTTTCTTAAATTTAGAAATAATTAAAAATATTATTAAAGAAAAACAGGTATCATTTGAAGTAGCAAAAGATATTGCAAGTTCTAAAACAGTATTTACAACACATACACCAGTACCAGCAGGAAATGATATATTTCCACTTGACTTAGTAGAAAAATATTTTAAAGACTTTTGGCCAAGATTAGGATTATCTAGAGAAGAATTTTTAAGGTTAGGAATGAAACCAGGAAAAGATTTAGATGCAGGCTTTAATATGGGAATTTTAGCTTTAAAAATTGCAGGAAAGAAAAATGGAGTTAGTAAATTACATGGAGCAGTTTCAAGAGAACTATTTGGTGAAGTATGGCCAAATATAGCAGCAAATGAATCTCCAATAGAGTATGTAACAAATGGAATACATACTTGCTCGTGGTTAGCACCAAAAATGAAAGAGCTATATAATAAGTATTTCATTCCTTATTGGCAAGATAATATACATCAAGATTACATATGGGAAAAAGTTAAAAACATTCCTAATGATAAGCTATGGAGTGTACATGTAGAAAGAAAAGAAAAACTATTAAAATTAGTAAAAGATAATACAACAGAAAGACTAAGGCGTTCTGGATATAGTTATGAAGAAATCCATGAAATTGTTTCTAAATTAAATCCAGAAGCATTAACAATAGGATTCGCTAGAAGATTTGCAACATATAAAAGAGCTACACTTATCTTCAAAGATTTAGAAAGAATCACACAGATATTAAACAATAGCGAAAGGCCAGTTCAAATTATATTTGCAGGAAAAGCACATCCAGCTGATAAAGAAGGACAAGACTTAATAAAATATATTCATGAAATATCAATGATGCCACAATTCAAAGGAAAAATATTTATTTTAGAAAATTATAATATTGCTATGTCAAGATATTTGATTAGCGGAGTTGATGTTTGGCTAAACAATCCAAGAAGACCAATGGAAGCGTCTGGAACGAGTGGTCAAAAAGCATCTGTAAATGGTGTTATTAACTTTAGTGTTTTAGACGGATGGTGGGCAGAAGGATATACACAAAACAATGGATGGACAATTGGTTCAAATGCTGAATATGATTCTTATGAAGCACAAGACATGGCAGATAGCCAAAGCATGTATAGGACTTTGGAAGAAAAAATCATACCAATTTATTATCATAAAGATAAAAATGGATTATCTACAAAATGGTTAGAATTAATGAAAAACTCAATTATGACAACAGGTGGTAAATATAGTACGTCAAGAATGTTAGTTGATTACACAAGTAAGTTATATATTCCACTATGCAACTTAACTAAAAAATATTATAGGGATGTAGATAATGTAGCAGCATATAATTCATGGAAAAAAGATTTATATATGAATTGGAAAGATGTCAAAATCATACAAGTTGATAATTTAGATAATATTACAATTGATGCTGGAAATAATATAGAAGTAGCATGTGAAGTAGAATTACCAAATATAAATGTTGAAAATGTTACAGTTGAAACTTATTATGGCAAAATTTTAGAAGATGGTGTTGTTGAAAACGTTAGTATAATACCAATGACATTACAAGATCAAGACGAGGAGAGAAAAAGATACTATTTTACAGCCAAAATAGAACTAACAACTGGTGGAAATTATGGTTATACTTTTAGAGTTATGCCAAAACATGAAATGTTACTAGAACCAGCTAATTTAGATTTAATTAAATGGATTACAAAATAAAAACTAGAAAAATCATTAAAACATGAAAAAAATTATAAAAAATGCTTACCTTCTCAATACTATAAGTATTCAGAGGTGAGCATTTTTTATATTTATAATGATGTTATAATTATTTTTAGAATTTTTTATACATTAGTAGAAAAATATTTAAAATCATGTTATAATAAAGATAGTTATGCGGGTGTAATTTAGTGGTAGAATGTCATGCTTCCGACCTGATAGCGCGGGTTCGATTCCCGCCATCCGCTCCACACCTTTAAAAAGAGCTAGAAACGCTGATTTTTCAACATTTTAACTCTTTTTGTTTTAAATGTTTTTATCTTAAACAAAAAAATTCCCATCTTTTGATTTTAACATACCAGTAATTGATATATGGAAATAGATAATGTATATGTTATGTTGAAAGTTTTTACTAAAAAATATTGACTTATAAAATTTAATATGATAAAATTTTATTGATATTAAAGAGTAATTTTCATTATAATAAAAGTATGAAATTCTAACTTTTTGCTATCAAACAGTCAGAATTGCAAATTGTAAAGATATTAGCATTTAAAAATAAAAGAAAAAAGAAAGGAAAAAGAAAATGGTAAAAACAATGAGAAAACATCCAATATTGGTAGCAATAATTGGGTTAATAATAGGAGTAGTTTCAATAGTATATATACCAGTTGGCAAAGATAGTCCTTTACCAATGGCACTATTACGAATAGTGTTATCTGCTATTATGATTGGAATTATGATTTTAATGGGAGCAAAAAAGTCATTATCAAACGTGAAGGAAGGATTTTCATATACATTACGCAAAAATAGGTATCTTTTAATTTTAGCTTTGATTTTAGGAATGTTAATATTTATTCCAGGAGTGCTTAATTACGGATTTTCAACAGATTTATTGATAAAAGAATTATCTTACTTTATGTTATGTATTACAGTAGGTTTATTTGAAGAAAGCCTATTTAGAGGTGTAGTATTTCAAGGAATTTTACGAAAAACAGGAAACACGCATAAAGGTATTTGGGGAGCTGTAATAGTATCTTCTATTATATTTGGAGCAGTTCATGTTTATA
>CANQES010000016.1 GCA_947595555.1 uncultured Clostridia bacterium
GACAATTCTACAACTTTTGGGTCTACCATTACAAATTTTACTTCACTTGGTTTAGCATGATAAACAATGCTAGTTATAATTGTGTTGATACATACACTCTTTCCAGAACCTGTTGAACCTGCTATCAATACATGGGGCATTTTACTAATATCTGCTAATTGAATGTTTCCTGCAACGTCTTTTCCTAAAGCTATTGCCAATTTAGATGGATTTTCTCTAAATTCTTCACTGTCTAAAACATCTCTTAAATGCACTGCTTCTCTTTGACTATTTGGAACTTCTATTCCTACAGCTTGTTTACCTGGTATTGGAGCTTCTATTCTAATCGTTTCTGCTGCTAAATTTAAAGCAATATCATCTGCTAAGTTAGCAATTTTACTAACACGTACACCTTCTGCTGGTTTTAATTCATATCTCGTGATTGCTGGTCCAACTGATACGTTTTCCACTTTTGCAGATACTCCAAAGCTGTATAATGTCTTTTGTAATTTTGTTGCAGTATCAGCTAATGCTCTTGCACCACCTTTTAAGGCCTTTTGTGAAGATTTTCCTAAAAGTTCAATTGGTGGATATTCATAATGCTCATCTTCAACTGTTATTGTATGTTCTAATTGTAAAACTGCTTTTTTCTTATCTTCTTTTTGTTCTTCTTCTTCTTTAAATAAATTATTTTCAATTACATCTGGTTGAGGTTCTTGCTGTGATTCTGGTTTTCCTTGTATGTCATCGTCACTAAACATGAATGGTTTTGCTTTCTTTTTAGATTGTTTAGTCAATGGTTCTAAATCTTCTCCACTATGATCATACTTCTTCAATCCATTTTCTTCTGGTCCTTCCACAATTCTTCCACCAAAGTTGATTTTTATCTGATTTTCCATTTGCTCTTTTTCTTGTTTTTCTAGTTCTCTTTGTCTTTTTCTGCGTTGAACAGGTGGTTCAACTGTTTCTTCTTCCTGATGGCGCATGTCATGTCTCTGCTCTCTTCTTTCTTCTCTTCTTGCTTGTGCTCTATCTACTAATTGATTGATTAATTCTGATAAATTAATACCAAAAGTAAATACTATTAATATAGCAGCACCTCCTAAGCAAAGGACAATAGCACCAAAATCTCCTAATAACTTTGTAAGTGGAATAGCTCCACAAGCTCCGATAGAGCCTCCTCCTTTTCCTTGTGAGCCTAAAGCATATGCATCTTTTACTGACTCACCTAATTCTTTATTTGTTAGCAATTCCCCTGAAGAAACTTGAAACACACTAAATGCAATACATAAACAAACTAATAATATTCCATATTGTATTAATTTTGGACTCCAGTCCTCACTTCCTTCACATGCTAATTTTATGGCAATTGCAAATATACCTATTGGCAAAATATATTGTACAATTCCCATCATTCCTCCTAATACTTCATTTAACTTTACACCAACGATGCCTGATTTTGTATAAATTAGCACAGCTAAAAGTATGCTTAATATAATTAATGAAACTACTGTTACATCTATTTTAGAAGCTTTATTTCTTTTTTTGTATCGTCTTTTTTTTGACATTTATTCCTCATTCCTTCTCTAAATCTTTAAAAAGAGCAAAAGGAAACTTTCTCCCATTGCCCCTCGCTTTTTAATTCTTTAATTCTTTTCTACTATTTTGTATTGTTTTTATTGTATCTTCTAATGATATTCTCATTATGTTTATTGCTTCTGTCATGTCAGTTCCCAATTTATCTAATGTGCCACTCAATACATCTTCTGTCTGTCCTAATAATGTATCTGCATATTCTTTAGTTCCTCTTGATATCTCTCTTGACATCTCATTTGCTGTTTCAATAATTTCTGTTTTTTGATCATACGCTTTTCTTGTAATTTCATGTTCATCTATCATTGCTATAATTCTATTTTCTGCTTCTTTTACAATTCCATCGGCTTCTTTTTTAGCTTCTACTAGAATACGTTGTCTTTCTTCTTTAACCCATTTAGCTTGTTTTAATTCATCAGGTAATTTCAAACGAATTTCTTTAATTAAATCTAACATCTCATCTTTATCTACTATACTTTTAGAAGAAAATGGTACATTTCTACTATTTTCTAATAGTTCCTCTAACGTTTCTAATAATGTAAAAATTTCCATGGTTTACCCCTTTCTTTTGTTCTTATCCATTTCTTTTAAAATGATAAGATGTACACGACCATATTTTCTTTGATTTATAATGTCTATATTAAGTTCCTTTAATGAATTCATTACTTTTTCTTCTTCATCTGTCTCTATTATTATAATTCCTTTTTGATTCATTATTTTATTCGTTATTATCAAATCTACTGCATGATATGCTAAGTCTGTATTATATGGTGGATCTATATAAACAAAATCAACTTTTTCTTTTATTTTTGTATTTAATAATTGTTCAAATGTAGTATGATAAAGTTCAATTTGGTTCTCCGTGTGAGTTTTTTCAATATTTTTTTTGATAATTTTTATTGCATCTTTTGATTGGTCACACAAAATTGCTTTTTTTGCTCCTCGACTAACTGCTTCTATGCCGACATGCTCCACTTCCTGCAAATAAATCTAAGAAAATACTATTTGGAATGTCAAATTGAATCATGCTAAATATTGCTTCTCTGACTCTATCCAATGTAGGTCTTGTAGTATGTCCTTCTAATGTATATAATTTTGTTCCTCTAGCTTTTCCGCCTATTATTCTCATATTTTTGCCTTTCTTTGATATTACTATTTTATTCCATTTTCAAATAAAGTCAAGAGTATTCATAAAAATGTAACATACATTTAATAGTTCTGTAACATACGTCCCTAATTGTAATATTTTTCGTCAAAAGCACAAAAAACTATCTATAATTAGATAGTTTTCTTTTGTATTTATTACACATCTTCTTTGTTTATATCTTTTAGCAATTCTAATTGTGCAATTAATAATGATTCCATTTTTGCTTTATACAAATCAAATTGCTTTTTGATATCTTCTAATTCCTTTTTTCTTGATAAAATTTCATTGTCTAAATCAGCTATTTGTTTTTGTGCCGTTCCTCTTGCTTCTTGAATTATTTGTTCCGCTTGTTGTTTTGCTACTTCTTTTACATCTTCTGCTGTAGTTTGTGCCATAACCAATGTACTTTGTAGAGTTTCTTCAATTGTTTTATAATGTTCTAAGCTTTTATTTAGTTCTGCTACTTTTTCCTTCAATTCTGTTGCTTCTTTATAATTCTTCGTGTAATCTACTGTTAAATCATCTAAGAAATCATCTACTTCTTCTACACTGTATCCATTCATCATTTGTTTAGAAAATTTTTTATTTTCAATATCTAATGGTGTTATCATTTTTTCCTCCTTAAATAAACAAGCGAAAGATACTAAAAGAATTAGTTTATTCCGTTGTTTTTTAGCCATGAAACAGAAAGTTTGCTTTTCATTTCTTCTCTTGCCATTTCATTTGTTATTTCATAATTAGATGGTGCTACTAAAAAGATTGAGTTTGATACTTTTTGGATATATCCATCTAAAGCATATACCCCACCGCTAATAAAATCTACAATTCTTCTAGCAACATCTTTATTTACATATTCTAAATTGACAATAACAGATTTTTTCTCTTTTAAGAAACTGCATATTTCATCAGATTGTTCAAAAGTAGTTGGTTGTGATATTACCATTTTTATTGCATTGCCCTGTGCTTGTGGCATGCTTACAACTTTATCACTTCTTTTTCTTCCAAATAACTTTTTATCTTCTACTTCTTCATCCTCATCTTCATATTCATAATCATTTTCCTCTTCGTACTCTTCTGGCTCTTGTGTGTCCATTCCAAATAAATCCCATACTTTGTTCATCAATGCTCCTGCCATAAAAAAACCTCCTAATATTTCCTTTGTTTTTATTGACTTTAGTATCTACTTTTTTTCCAAAAATGTCAATATTTTTTATGAATGTTATTGAATTTTAACATTTTTGTAATATGTTTGTAATAGTTTATTCTACTTTATCTAAATCTGGATTTAACAATATCTCATCATAGAGTGATATTTTCTTATATTTTACAATATCTTCATTAGAAAATCCTAGTTCTTTTAATTCTTCTGTTGTATAAGTATCTACAATTGAATACTTTTCTCCTTTTGTTACAACTTTCACCAATATTTTACTTAAATATCCTGCTCTATTACGAACCACATAATTTAAGTCGTCAACTGCAATAATTGCTTGATTTGGAACTTTTAATCCAGAATCATCCCACCAAATCAAATCAAAAGAAATCTTCCTGTAATTAATCAATTCTTCTATTTGCTTTTCTATTTTTAATATCATTAAGATATCTTCGTCATCTTCGTTTATAATATTAGTTATTTCAGCTGAAATTTCTGCATTATTTGACAATCGAAGTTCTACTTTTTGACCTATTTTTGCTTTTTTTGCCTCCTCTGATGAAGATATTGTTGCAATATAGCATGTAAAATTATCAATTATTTTTCCACATTCATCATTTGTTGCTACAATTTTACCAGTTTTTAGATTTAAGCTTTCTAAATATTCTTTACTCAAAGCGCTAAAATTTTCTGGAGTCAAAACTTCTTCTAGCCCATCAACTTTATAAGATACAATTCCACTAACTGGTGCAGTTACATATTCAGCTCCTGAATTTAATTGACTTTCATAGCCTTTTCTTTCTTCTATTAACTGATTTAAATATGAACCTTTCGGACTTTTATCTCCTGCAATTTGAGCTTTTTTCATAATTAAATTATTAATTTCTTTTTTATATTCCGTCAATGTAACTACATCTTTTACTTTGCTAATATTTTCCATTTTTTCATCAATTTGGTCTTCTAGCAATTTCATATCAGGCTGATTTAAGCTATTATCATTTCTCATAACTTCCTGTATCTTTGCATCTAAATCTTCAATTTTTTGTTTTAGAGCTTCTTCATTTGAACTATAATATCTAAAAATATTTTCATCTTTAGCCGCTCTTTCTCCTTCTGATTTAATTTGTAAAATACCATTTTTATAGTTTTCACCCTGTACTACTATCTCACTTCTAATAACATAACCTATGTCTGTTTCTTCTTGATATATTTTTCCCTCTTCTATAGTAAAAATATCAGTAGGTTCTCTAATCAAAAGATAAATAATATAAGCAATATAAATTACAACTACTATTAATAAAATATATAATATTATTTTCTTTTTTATTTTATTATTTTCTTCTTCCAAACAAATCTCATTCCTTTCCAAAGGTAGTAAGAATTTTATTTATATTATCTTGTATGCTTGCATGTCCTTCAAGCCACACTGTTTGCTTGTTTTTACGAAACCATGTCATCTGCCTTTTAGCATATCTTCTTGTTTCCATTTTTATTTTTTCTATCATTTCTTCTCGTGTTGTACGTCCTTCAAGATATTCAACAACCTCTTTATATCCAAGTCCCTGCATTGCAGTTGGACATGTATGATGATTTTTTAAAATTTTCTTTACCTCTTCAATTAGTCCTTGTTCTACCATTTGGTCTACTCTTTTGTTAATTCTTTCATATAAAACTTCTCTATCCCAATTAAGTGCAAAAACGTAATATTCATATTCAGGAGGATTTTTTCTAGATTCAATTTCTTGCTGTGTTTTAGTTTTGCCAGTTGTATGATAAATCTCTAAAATTCTAAGAATTCTTTTTTCATCATTTTTACTAATTTTTTCAATTGCTATTGGATCTATTTTCTTTGCCTCTTCATATAAAATATTTAATCCTTCTTTTTCTACTCTTTTTTCTAGTTGTTGTCGATATTTTTCATCGAACTCTATGGTTGGATATTCAATTTCATATATTAAACTATCCACATAAAGCCCTGTGCCACCTGTTACAATTGGTGTTTTTCCTTTTTTTAAAATGTCCTTTATCGCCTTTTTAGCATCTTGTTTATAGTCTGCTACACTATACCTTTTTTCTGGTGAAATGAAATCTAAAACATAATGTTCAATTCCCTGTCTTTCTTCAATTGTTGGTTTTGCAGTCCCTATATTCATTTCTTTGTATATCTGCATTGAATCACAGGAAACAATTTCGCCATTTATTCTTTTAGCAAGTTCAATAGATAAATTAGTTTTTCCAGAAGCTGTTGGACCACATATAACAATTACTTTTTCCATTTTGCTACTCCTTTACAGTTTGATATATTTTTAATGTTCCTTTTTGTGTATCTCGCATATAACCACCTTCAATCACAAGACATGTGATAAATACTACTAATATAATTGCTACTCTTTTTAATATATCTTGTTTTTCAATTTGTTCTTCTTTTAATTTGTCTATTATTTTTGCTATTTGTGGCATAATAATCATTCCATTAATTCCTGTAAATATAGCTACTACAATATTTTGTAAGCGGTTCTGTATATCTGCTTCTTCGATTGCATAACTTCCTTTGGCTATTTGAAAAATAATTAGTGTAATCAAATATGAAACGATAATTCCTATTATTAAATAAATAATTTTCTTGGTTTTTTCTAGTTCTCCTAAGTTTTGCCAACTCCAAGAAATTAAAATTACATAAATAATACTTGTTATTAGAACAATAAATATCATTTTTATCCCTTTCTATTTTCTTGCAAATTTTCTTTCTATATCATATTTTGTCATCTTAATTACTGTTGGTCTTCCATGTGGACATGTGAAAGGATTTGGCAATTTTAATAATTGCTCCATTAATTCTTCTACTTCTTCTGTTGTTAATGCCATATTTGCCTTAACTGCTGCTTTACATGCCACAGTTGCAATGAATTTTTCTTCTTTCTCTTGTTTTGCTGTTCTTGCTACTGTATTAATTTCATCTAAAGTCTCCAAAAATAGCTCTTTTGTATCCAAGTCAACACAAATTGTTGGTACTCCTACTAATTTTAATGTATTTTCTCCAAATTCTTCAACACTAAATCCAGCTTGTTCAAACATATCCTTGTTTTCTCTAGCAATTTCCATTTCCTTGTGTGTTAAAGTTATAACATCTGGTAATAAAAGCATTTGAGAATCTTTATTTTTATCACTATAATAATTTTTCTTTACTTTTTCATATAAAATTCTTTCATGTGCTGCATGTTGGTCTAAAATATACATTTCTTGTTCAATTTCTAATATAATATATGTTTTAAATACAATTCCAACAATTCTATAAATTGGCTTTTTCAATTCTTCTATGTCTTCGAATACAGACATGTTGTCTTTAATAATATCTACTGCACTTGTTGATATATCTTCTTTTTTTTCTGCCTTTTCTTCTACTGGTGATGTACCAAATAATTTTTGATACATTTCTTTGAAATCATCTGAAACTACCTGTGGATTATCATTTAAGTCTTGCATTTTTTGTTTTATTTCTTCAAATTCTTTCTTAATCTCTGGATTTTCTATTGTTTCAATTAGTTCAGCCGTTTCATCTAATTTATCCAAATTTTCTTCTAATTCTGTTTTTGTCTTATCTTTATTTTCTTTTACTGGTTCAATGTTTTCTTCTATTTTTTCTTCTAATTCTGTTTTTGTCTTATCTTCATCTTCTTTTACTGGTTCAATGTTTTCTTCTATTTTTTCTTCTATTTTTTCTTCTAATTTATATTCTATTTCTGGTTCTTTTACGACATCATTATTTTGTTTCTTTTCTTGCACATCTTTTTCTAATTTTTCTCTCATTTGTTTTAACTTTAATAAAATATCTGAAGTATCTATTGGCTCTTTAGATACTGATACTGTATTTATTTCTGGTTTTTCATCTAATTTAGTATTTGTTTTTATTCTACTTTCTTCTTCTGTATATTCCTCTATTTGTTTTTCATTTTGTTTTCTAAAAGAAAATAAACCTGAATTCTGACTTTCTTTTTTTTCTTCTCTTATATTTTTTAATCTTTCTTCAAATGTTAATTCTCTTCTTTTTTGTAAATTTTCTACATTATTTGTAGTTTCCGTACCAGAAACTAATTCATTTTTTAACATTGTATCTTTTATAGCATGATAAATAGACTGAAATACTTTATTTTCTTCTTCAAAACGTACTTCTAATTTAGCAGGATGAACATTTACATCTACTTTAGCTGGATTCATTTCTATGTTTAGTATGACAAATCCAAATTTTCCAATTGGAATTAGTCCTTTATATGCTTGCTCAGTTGCAGATGATAATATTTTATCTTTAATATATCTTTTATTAACAAAGAATAATTGGTTAGAACGATTTGACCTTGCTATATCTGGTCTTCCTATTACACCTTTAATATTAATATCTTCATACTGATAAGATGTTTCTAAAACTCCATTTGCCACATCTTTTCCATAAATACTATAGATAACACTTTTTAAATCACCATTTCCGTTTGTTTGAATTACTGTTTTTCCTGAATTAATTAATTTTATTGCTATATATGGATTAACTAATGCAATTCTTGTTACAACATCTTCAATGTATCCTGATTCTGTGTAATCTTTTTTAAGAAACTTGTATCTAACTGGAGTATTAAAAAACAAGTTTCTTACCGTTATAGATGTTCCTGTTTGACATCCTATTTCTTCTTTTTCTAAGATATCTCCGCCTTCTACTACAATACGATATCCTGTTTCCTGTTCTTTTGTTTTTGATATCATTTCTACATTGCTAATAGCTGCAATACTTGCTAATGCCTCTCCTCTAAATCCCATAGATGTTACTGTATTTAAGTCGTCTGCAGTTCGAATTTTGCTGGTAGCATGCCTTTCAAATGCTATGTCTAAATCATCTTGGGCAATCCCCTTTCCATTATCTGTTACTTTTATATATGAAATTCCACCATTTTTTATTTCTACTGTTATATTTGTTGCTCCTGCATCAATTGAGTTTTCTACCATTTCTTTTATTACTGATGCTGGTCTTTCTATTACTTCTCCTGCCGCTATTTTATTGATTGTTAATTCATCTAATAATACAATGTTTCCCATACTTGTCCTCCATGTTTTCTAAATCTATCTTTGTTTTTCATTATATCACTAGTTTTTTTGTTTTGTACAGTTTTTTCAAAGTTTTTTAGAAATTTTTTATTACTGTTCAGCTAAAATTTATGTTTATAAACATGTTGATATGTATTTAGGCAAAAAATTACTGCTTAGTCTCACATCTATTGTTTTGGACTAAACAGTAATTAATAAATTATTATTCAAAATTATATGGACATGTTTTGGTTCCTAAACCTGATTTTATATAAAGTCCTGATTTCAAGCCCAACACTGGACGCAATTTATTGGTAACTTTAGCTCCATATCCCTTCGACTCATTATAAGCTATCCTAAATACAGCCGCATTACTAGGAGTCGAAGTTCCATTGTCTATTCTAATTCTAAAATATAATGTATTCATAGAAGTCGTATTTGATATATATCTAGAAGCTAACCAATATGGCTTACTTAACCTTCCGTTCTTTATTGTTTTTAGTTGTTCAAAATCTTTATCATAGTTATTATCTGTATCTTTTAATAGTCCACTAAATCCCAATGTACTTACATAATCGGTACCTTCAAAATCTGTGCACATGCCTGATTCTGTATCTTTTTCACTAAAATTTGGTATGCTTCCTATACTTCTTGCTTCATTATTTTCTGTGTATTTTGGATTGATATATTCTTCTGACATGTCATTTAATGTCTCTATTGCTTTATTATATGATAACACCGCTTGTTTAAAATTGTCATCTATACTAGCTGTTCCACTATATTGAAACTCCTCTGCATTACCTTCTCCATATCCTATTGTAACATCTTCTAATTCCCCTGAACTCATTATCTGATGCCCATATGGTGAATCTGCATTATATAATACTTGGCATATCACATTTTCTCCATTTGCTTTTGGATAATTAACATATGGACTATTTCCATCTTCTCCAATCTTTAATACATCAGCTGCCAATTTTCTCTCTGATACTTCTAATTCATACGCTTCGGACATTGTACTTCCTTTTCCATTTTTTGTATGAATCAAAGCATCCTCTTTAAGACCGATTACAGGGCGTAAATTACGTGTAATATTCTTGGATAAACTCCCATGAATATCACCGTTTATTCTTGTTGCTATAGCATAGAAACATGTTGGTGTCTCCCTTCGAAATCCCTTCAGAATTATTAACATTTCCCACATCGAATAAAACTCTCATGATATTAGCATCCACACGATCCAAAATAATTTGGTTACTTCCAACGCAATATGCTAGGCCATTTCCAGTTTTCATAGCATTTAACTTTTTCAATTGTTTGATGTCTTCTTCACTATTTTTTGTATTATCTCCTGGAATTTTGCCAATCAATCCAAACTGTTCAACAATACTTCTTTCATCTTCATCCACTGGGTTATACATATCTCCGATAATATTTTTTTCACTAAATTTTGGCTTACTTCCAACACATCTTGCTTCACCGCTATTTGTATATGCTGTATTTATATATTTTTCTGCTGCAGTATTTAATTTTTCTACTGCTTTATTATATGCAGCAACATCTTGTTTAAAAACGTCATCAACATCTATTGTTCCTTCATATTGAAATAATACATCCGTTTCTATTAATGTAACTGATTCTTCCACATCAGCTGAAATTAACTGTATTCCATATTCTGAATTAGCATCATATAGTACTCTACATGGTATCTTTTTACCATTTCCTGCTGGGTAAATTATATAATCTCCTTCTTTTAATGCATCTCTTGCTAATAGTGTTTCATCTCCTGGTATTGGCGGTTGTGGTTGTGGACCTGTTCCTTCTGTCGTTCCTTGATTTGTAAATTCAATAATCTCTCCTGTTGTTTTATCTACTTTTCCTTCATAACTTCCTTTTTTTACTACTATTCCATCTTCTGTGACTTCTGTTGACCATCCTTTGCTTTTTATTTTTTCTATAAACTTATTGGCATCAAATTTTCCTGTATCTGACATACTTTCTAACACTGCTAATTTTACTTCTTCTTTTGCTGCTGCTTCATCCGTCTTTTCTAGTGCCTCCGTTGCTTTTGTTAAAATTCCATTCTCTCCTGTTAATGTTGCTATACTTACAGCTGCAAGTATCAGTAATACAATAATAGTAATCACTAGTGCGATTAAAGTTATTCCTTTGTTCTTTTTTGTCATATCTTTTGTTCCCCCTTATTTTCAATTATGTATATATAGTATTATAAGTGCTACTTTTTGTCAAGCACTTTTTTATTTTATAATATTACAACAAATTCCAATATTTTTTTTACAATTTTTATAGACATCTTTTAACTATTATTGTATAATAAACATGTATCATTTTAATAAGAAATGGAGAGAATTTGTAATGGAAAATAAAGATAACAGAAACTTGTCTGATGTATTTAGAGAATTACAGCAGATACAGCAAGCACAGGTTACTGCTAATAAAAACAAGCGTCCTAAAAAGGCAAAAAAAGAAAAAAATAATTTTATTTTTTCTTTCAATAAAAATAAAAATTCATACAAAAACTCTGATTTAAAACTTTCACATATAATTGTTGGATGTACTTTTTTAATTGTTGGACTAGCTGTTTGTTTCCCAAAAAATACATCCTTTACACAAAGTTATGCCAAAGAAGAAACTATAGAGGACATATCAGAATATGAATTAAATCGTCATAGATTAAACATTCAAAATATCATTTCAGAAAATGCCGATATGGATAGAGTAAAAGAACAAATTACCGAAGAACGTGATATTGAATTTATTACTGAATACAATAATAATCCTACACTTCCAAAAAGTGAAGAAATCATAAAGCAAGAAGGTACTAATGGTAAAGAAAATGTCACTGCTATAAGAACTTACGAAAATGGAAATTTTGTAGAAGAAACTATTTTAGACAAAGAAACTCTAGTTGAACCGATTTCTAAAATTGTAGATATAGGAACTTCTGAATTCTTAGCAAAACACAAAGTACATATTGGTGATACAATGTATTTATCAAAAACAGATAACTTAAAAGAATCTACTGAAGATACTGCAAAAGACGTTGCAGAAGTAAAGCAAAGTTTAGATGTAAAATTATTAGAATTGCCAAGTGAAGAATGGTGTAAAGTTTCTTTTGATAGTATTGAAGGATATATAAAAACTTCTAGTCTAACTTCTTCTTATAGTACACCAACTATCATAGAAAAAAATAGAATTCAAAGAATTCTAATTAAAGTTAATATAGATATGGAATTAAATAGAACTAGTGGTTTAACTTTAAACGATTATAAAAAGATATTTACTAATTTACCAAGTGACAGAAATAGAATATTTGAAAATAACTATAATACATTCTATAATGTAGAAAAGAAATATAATATAAATGGTATTTTCTTAGCATCTATTGCAATTCATGAAAGTGGATGGGGAACTTCTCAAATTGCTAGTGAAAAGAAAAATCTATTTGGATATGGTTCTTATGATGCTACCCCTTATGAATCTTCATTTGATTTTGATGATTATTCAGAAGGAATTGAAACAGTTGCCAAATCATTAGTTAAATATTATCTAAATCCATCTGGTACAAAAATTTATGATGGTGAAACTGCTGCTGCATGGTACTATAATGGACCTACTTTAAAAGGTGTTAACACTAGATATGCTAGTGATAAAGACTGGTATTCAAAAGTATTTAATTATATGGAAACATTATATAATAGATTAAAGTAATATAAAAGGAGGTTAATTATGAAGAAGAAAATTAAACTAAAAAATGAAAGACTGTTATTTACTATTTTAATAATTACCTTATTCGTTATTTTTCTTCTATATTATAACCTAATATTCTCCGTTGTACTAGCAAGAAATGCTTTTGCTAACCAATTAATAGAAGTTGCAAATGAAAATGAAAATCCAATTTTTACTATTCAAAAAGTATTGCTTTATAGCAGTGCTAATGCAATTGATAATTCAGAAGACCAATCCTTAAAAGATATGTCAATATGTCAATTTTCTGACATTTCTATTTATATTGATAATACTAGTACCATTTCCGAATTAACGGATGAAAATACTATTAAGCAATTGTATATTGATAATATAGTTGCTACTACGAATAATGAAAATATTGGAACAAAAACTGTAAATTATAAAAATCCATTAGATTTTGGTAAATATAAAGCAATAGAAAAACCTAAAAACGACAGAATTGATTTTAATATTGTAAATACAAATGTTGCAAATGAGAATAATGATTATTCTTCCCCTACTTTCTATACTGACTGCTCTAATCCTATTTGTTTAGGATATATGAATCAAGACATTTTAACTAATTATTCTGTTAATGAAAGCAGTAGTAGTGTTTCATTTAACGGAAAAGTTTTACAACAAGCTAACATCAATTTAGATGATATTAATTATACTTTAAATTTTCAAATTCATATTATAAATAATCTAAATCAAAAATTCATTTATCGTATGAGTCTAAATGTTAATTTAAATGATGATAATGGTGGTATTTATAATGGCTATGTATATAAAGGCACTAACACTAGTGGTAATGAATATAGATTTTTTAAAGAGGGAATCAATTGATTCCCTCTTTTTAGATTATTTTCGCTTTACTAAATATCATCAAATCTTTTTTCCAAATTTACAAACTTTGTATAACTGCCTAACCATAATAGCTCTACTGTTCCTGTTGAACCGCCTCTATGCTTTGCCAGTATAACTTCTGCAATATCTTTTTTCTCGCTATCTTGATTGTAATAATCATCTCTATATAAAAACATTACTATATCAGCGTCTTGTTCAATAGCGCCAGACTCTCTTAAATCTGATAGCATAGGTCTATGGTCTGGTCTTTGTTCTACTGCTCTTGATAACTGTGATAATGCAACTACTGGAACTCCTATTTCTTTTGCTAAGATTTTTAAAGAACGACTTATTTCAGAAATTTCCTGTTCACGACTACCTCCGCTTCTTCTATTACTTCCTTGTACTAATTGTAAGTAGTCAATGACAACCATTCCTATATTTTTTTCTAATTTTAATTTTCTACATTTTGCTCTTATTTCTGTTACAGATATTCCTGGAGTGTCATCTATATAAATGTCAGCTTCTGATAATGGTCCTATGCTTCCTGCTAATTTAGTCCAATCGTCTTCTTCCAATTTTCCTGTTCTTATCTTATTACTATCTACCATAGACTCACTACACAATATTCTATTTACTAATTGTTCTTTAGACATTTCTAGACTAAATATAACTACTGGAACTTTTGCTCTAACAGCTGCATTAGTAGCAATATTTAAAGCAAATGCAGACTTTCCCATTGCAGGTCTTGCTGCTATTAAAATCAAATCTGAATTATGAAATCCTGCTGTTTTATAATCTAATTCTGTAAAGCCTGTTGGCACTCCTGTAATATGTTGCTTTTTATTATATAATTCTTCTAATTTTGTAAAACTCTCCACTAAGATATCTTTAATAGGAGAATAACCTTTTTGATTTCTATTTTGCATTAAGTCAAAAATCTTTTTTTCTGCACTATCCATGATATCTTCTACATCTTCTGTTGGATTATAGCCTAATTCAATAATGTCGTTAGCTGTTCTTAATAGGTTTCGCAACAAAGATTTATCTTCTACAATTTTTATGTATTTACTAGCATTAGCAGTAGTTGGAACTTTCTCTGGGAGTTCTGCTAAATATTCTAATCCGCCTACTTGTTGAAATTTTCCAATTGCCTCTAATTCTGCTTTAACTGTTATAATATCTATTGGTTCTGCCCTATTATACAAACTTAGAATAGCAGAATAAATAGCTCTATTATCTTCACGATAAAAATCTTCTTCTTTTAATACTTCTATTGCTGATATAACTGCATCTTTATCTGTTAGCATGCTTCCTATAATAGCTTGTTCTGCTTCTATATCATGTGGTGGTACTTTCCCTAAATCCATTTTATCCTCCTATTACATCTATTTTTAATTTTCCTATAACACCTTCAAATAATTTTATTTCAACTGTTCTAATTCCTAATGTTTTCACTGGCTCTTTTAAATCAATTTTCTTCTTATCTACTTTTATTTTATATTCTTGTTCAAGTTGCTCGGCTACTTCCTTTGCTGATACACCACCAAAAATTTTTCCATTTTCTCCTGCTTTTACTTTAATTTTTAATAAAATCTTAGATAACTTGTCTGATATTTTTAATGCTTCTTCTTTTTCTTGATTTTTTTGAAATTGTAAAGAATTTTGTTTTGCTTTTAATTTACTCATATTTTCTTGATTTGCTTCTACTGCTAAATTTTTAGGAAATAAGAAATTTCTAGCATAGCCATCTGATGCATTAATAACTTCGTCTTTTTTTCCTACACCTTTAATATCTGCCTTTAAAATTACTTTCATGCTATTACCTCCTAGCTTTCTAGTTCTGAAAAATACTCGTTAATTCTATTAATTAACTCTTGTTTCGTTTCTTGAATAGACATACCTTCTACTTGTGCACCAGCTAATGTGATATGTCCTCCTCCGCCCAATTTCTCTAATATAATTTGTACATTTATATCTCCTATAGAGCGTCCACTAATGCACACCTTGTCCTCTAATTGACCTATAACAAATGATGCTGTTATATCACTAATAGTAAGTAACTCATCTGCTGCTTTTGCACATACTACATTAACATCTTTTGATGTCTCTTCACAAATAGAAATAGCTATATTTCCATTAACAATCTCTGCTTTTCCAACAATTTCTGCGATACGATTGAAACTTTCCAAATCACTTTGGAACCATTTTTTTACACGTATTATATCAACTCCACATTTACGCAAATAAGCTGCTGCTTCAAAAGTTCTAACACCTGTTTTAAAAGTGAAGTTTTTAGTATCCATCATAATTCCAGCATACAGACTTTCTGCTTCTATAGTTTTTAATTCAACTTTTTCCTCTGTATATTGTAATAATTCAGTAACAAGTTCTGATGCTGAAGATGCATATACTTCTTGGAAAGTAAGAGTTGCATTTTCAATAAAGTCTGCACTTCTTCTATGATGATCAATTACAACAATTTCCTTTACTTTATCTAATAGTTCTGGTGCTTCTACATAATTAACTTTGTGTGTGTCAACAACTACTATTAATGTATTTTCATCTATGTTCTCTAATGCAACTTCTTTATTAATCATAACATCTTCATATTCTTCTTCTCTTTCAATTTCATTTTTGAAAGTTTGTATAGCAGGTATGTTTTTATCTAAAACAATATAAGCATTTCTGTCTAATGTTCTAGCCAAACGATAAATTCCTAGACATGAGCCAATTGCATCCATGTCTGCATTGCTATGCCCCATAATCATTACTTTCTTGGATTCTTTAATTAGATTTTCTAAGGCATGAGCTACAATTCTAGCTTTAACTTTTGTTCTTTTCTCTACTTCCTCTGTCCTTCCTCCAAAAAATTTGTAAATATCATTTTCTCTTATGACTGCTTGATCTCCTCCACGACCTAGCACTATATCCATTGCCGCTTCAGCGGACTTATATTTTTCTTTATCTGTGTTTCCTTCATTGGAAATTGCTATACTTAAAGTAAATTGAGCTTTTTCTGACATCTCAATTTCTTTTATTTTATCTAAGATACTAAATTTATCTTCTTTTACTTTTTCTAAATATCTTTGTTCAAAGAAGTAAATATATCTATTTTTTTCAGTTTTTATTAATACTCCATTTGTTTCATCTGTCCAGTCAAATATACATTTGTCAATTTCTGCTATTACTTGTGGTTTTTCTTCGTTTTCTAATTTTTGCATTGTTTCTTCATAGTTGTCTACCATGATAATTCCAACACATGATTTTGAGTCTTTATATTCCTTCTGTAATTTCATGTTTTCTGTATCATCAATAAAGTATAGAATTACCATGTATTCTTTTTTGTTTTTCTTAGAATTAACATATTTTCCGACTACTTTATATGTTTTATTTTCTATGTCTATTTGCTTGATAATGTCTTTTTTATGTCTTTCTTTGTTATCTGCTTTTTTCTTAGTTATGTCCTCTTTAATATCTGTTGTTATATATTGTATATAAGTATGAATGTCTATATTAGCAAATTCAGAACTGAATTTTGAACTTTTCCATATGATGTTTCCATTCGTTTCTAATATTATTAAAGGAAATGGAGAATTTATTAAACTTGTTTTTGCTGCTGAATCTACTGTTAGTGTTAAATCTTGTATTGTTTCTGATATTTCGCTTTTCTTTTTGTTATTCATATAATAACTATATATTACTGTTAATATAAAGATGATAATAGATGGTATTATTAAATAAGTATTTTGAATACTTATAAATACCAATAAGATAAAGATAATTGCTAAATATATTTTTGTTCTTGATACTAGTGTATCTAAAAATTTTCTGTTGTTATTTTGCATCTTTTTTCTCCTTCTATTTATTCTATTATATTTTACTAGTAAAAGCCTTATTTGTCAAGAAATGATGCGAGGAAAAGTCCTAATTCATAAAAATGAATTAGGACTTGCTGTCAAGCCAGTTTTTCAAAATACTCGTACTCGGTCATCAGTTCAAAGCATTCATACATTCCAGAGTCAGTATTATGCTTGTTAGTAAGACCATTCTTATCGTTGCAGTAATATCCATTTGGTAGATGAAGCTGTGAACAATCAGAACATCTTGCGATGATAATCGCAGGATGAGTTTCATCATTGCAATAGATAGTGGTGCCACGATTAAGCCGTTTAAGTTCCTTCGTCAGTTTCCGAATACCCATGTTTTCCATAATGATACCTCCAAAAAAATTTTTTATTAGGTTTACTTGAATAGATAAGGCACTTAGCACTTAATCTATTTATATTATACTACTTTTTACATAAAATTTCAACTCTACACTCTTTATAAATCGTCGATTCCAATACCAGCTGCACGAGCTGCCAATATTCTTCCTTGCAACGCATCCTGCAAGCTGTCCGAACCTTCATCTTCTATGCAAAACATATACAACGTACTCTCCTCTGTGTAAACATTAGTATTGATAACTAAAAAAAATTATGATAAAGTATATGTAATAAAATGTTAATTATTATAAAATGGAGTGATTGATTTGAAAAAGTTTATTAAAGTAACATATATTATAATATTTATATTTTTACTAATAGGTTTTAGCAACATCACCTATGCAGATGTTGGATCAAAACCGTCTATAACAATAAAAATTAAAAATTTAAAAACAACTAATTACATAATAGATTTATTCACATACATAGAAAACGATGATTTTAGTAAAACATTAATTAATGATGTATCAGAAATTAAATACTTTAATTCTGTTGCAGAACGTAGGCGGAATAACAACTGAACAAGCTAGGGATTTATATGATATGAATTTTAACAATTGGAAATCTGCTTGTACACGAGATAGTTTGTTATGGGGAAAATGTATAGGAAACGCTGAATATGAACATTTTTTTAACTATTTTGGAACACCAGATAAATATAAATTGGTAATTATAAACAATGATACAGGTGAGACAAAAGTAAGTAATGTTGTTAATAGAAAAGATTTTACAAGCTATGTTACTATAGATTATAATACAATGAAAGTAAGTCAACATGGTTCTATTATAAATATTTTGATTACTCTATTTACAACAATTTTAGTAGAAATTATCGTTGCTTTCATTATGAAAATGAAAAATACAAAAATTATAATTGCAACAAATTTGGTTTCTAACATAATTTTACAATTAATTTTAATATTAGGACCAGTAGTTTCTTATTGGTTAAAATTTATTTTTATGGAAATATTGGTTGTTTTATTTGAGTTTTTAATTTACAAAAAATATATGAAGAATCAATCACATAATAAAATATTACTATATACATTAATTGCAAATATATTAACTGCTTTTTTAACTTTTATATAGTGTTCTTATAGGAACTTTTAAAAGCATTGAAAAACCAATGATTACACGGCATACTAAAAAGCATATTAACATTATTATTTTATATTTTTAAAGTAAAAAGTGATTAGTATTATATTCTTATAATCTAATCACTTTTGTTTTATACCTAATAAAAAAAGAAACCTCTTGCGAGGAAAAGAAAATATTTTCTTTTTCAGATGATTAAATTCTAAACGAGTTCATAATTAAAGCAAATAGCCATAATGCATACCACCAGCCATGTGTAAAAATTCCTTTACTGTCTTTTAAAATTCCGTCAAAAATCAATGTAACAGTAATTAACAGTAAAACACAACTACACAAGATTACATTCCGTAATGCATTAAATGCAGTCAACTGCAATACCATAGTTATAAGCATAAGTATCGCATTGATGGTACCAACTGCTGTCCTTAAACCGTGCATCATTTTTTCATCGTTCATAATAAATTCCTCCAATTTCTTTTATTGTTGTTTTTCTTGTTATATATGTTAAACCAAAAAGTAAGAGGATATTTCCTCCACTAATTAGTAAATATAGGAAATAAATATATTTAATCTATTTGCATTATACAACATTTTACGTAAAATAGCAATATAAAGCCTAATATTTATGTGAATAAGCATTTTTTAATATTTACAAAAACGTGTTGACAGATTTTATTTAACGTGTCATGATTTGCTTAACGTGTAAAGGTTATCTTATATGTCTTGCAAAACACAATAAAAAAATATTAACTACTATTATAATTAATATATTATATTTATTATAATTTGTAAAGATGCTAATAAAATTTCTATTTTTTCTTTGCTATAACATTATAGATATGCCAGTGTTTCATTTTTCCCAATCCAGTTTTTCCATCTTTTTCCAACTCATTAAAATGGACTATTTCAAATGCTTCTTTAAACAGATTCAAAACTTGTTCTTTTGTTAAAAATACCATTTGTTTTTTTATGTCTACCCAAGAATCATTTAATCCGAAAAAATTCCCAACAAAATATCCGGTCTTTTAAGATGCTATCAGTAATTTTTTTCCAAAATTTATTAAAATGTTCTTTGTCACAAAAAGGAA
>CANQES010000017.1 GCA_947595555.1 uncultured Clostridia bacterium
AAGGAGTTTCTAAAGAAGAAGCTGAAGACTTAAAAGCTAAATTTGCTGAAGTTGGAGCAGTTGTAGAATTAAAATAATTATTAATACCAAAAAAAGGAAAAACAAGCTAAAAACAGCTTGTTTTTTTTGCAAAAAAAGTATATAATAGGAAGCGAATTTAAACCTATGGAAAGGGATGATAAAACAATGAAAGTAAGCAGAGAAGAAATTTTACACATAGCCAATTTAGCACACTTAACCTTAGAAGAAAATGAAATTGATACTTATTTATTACATTTACAAGATATCTTAAATTTTGCTAACATTGTAAACAATGCTCCAGTTGATGATTTAGATGTAACAATAGGAGCAAACGAAGCGAAAAACGTATTTAGAAAAGATGAGATAAAAATATTTGAAGACATTGAAAGTTTATTGCAAAATGCAGTTGCTAAAGAACAAAATATGTTTAAAATACCAAAAGTAATTAACTAAAAGGAGGAAAATAGATGGATATCACAGAATTAACGGTACATGAATTGCAAGAAAAAATAAAAAGCAAAGAATTAACTATAACAGACATAACAAAAGCTTATTGTGATAGAATAAATGAAAAAGAAGGCGATGTACAAGCATTTGTAACAACATTAACTGAAAATGCTATGGAACAAGCTGAAAAGATGCAAGAACAATTTGATAAAGGAGAACTCAAAGGAGAATTTGCTGGGATTCCTATAGGAATTAAAGATAACATATGCACAAAAGGGATAAAAACAACATGTAGTTCAAAAATGTTAGAAAATTTTATCTCACCTTATGATGCAACAGTTATGGAAAAAATAAAAGAAGAAAATATCATTAATTTAGGAAAACTAAACATGGATGAATTTGCCATGGGAGGTTCAACAGAATATTCATATTTTAAGAAAACAAAAAATCCATGGAATTTAAACAAAGTTCCAGGAGGTTCATCAGGAGGAAGTGCTGCGGCAGTAGCAGCCAATATGGTACCATGGGCATTAGGCTCTGATACAGGAGGTTCTATAAGACAACCAGCTAGTTTTTGTGGAGTAGTTGGATTAAAACCAACATATGGATTAGTATCAAGATATGGATTGGTAGCATTTGCATCTTCTTTAGACCAAATTGGTCCAATAACAAAAGACGTAAGAGATGCGGCAATGCTTTTAAATATTATTGCATGTCATGATGAAAAAGATACAACATCAAGTGATAGACCAAAAGTGGATTACACAAAATGTTTAAAAAATGATGTAAAAGGACTAAAAATAGGAATTCCAAAAGAATTCTTTGGAGAAGGAATAAATGAAGAAGTAAAAGCATCTTTGCAAAAAACGATTGAAAAATACAAAGAATTAGGAGCAGACATTGAAGAATTTTCATTAGATATTGCAAAATATGCTTTGGCAACCTATTATATTATTGCTTGTGCAGAAGCAAGTTCAAATTTGGGAAGATTTGATGGAATTCGTTATACTTACCGTACACCAGAATTCAAAAATCTAAAGGACATATATAAAAAATCAAGAAGTGAAGGTTTCGGTCCTGAAGTAAAAAGGAGAATTATATTAGGAACTTATGTATTGTCATCAGGGTATTATGATGCTTATTATAAAAAAGCGCAAAAAGTACGTACATTAGTTATGAATGAATTTAATAAAGGATTTGAAAAATATGATGTAATATTAACACCAACATCACCAACAGTAGCATTTGACATAGGCTCAAAAACAAACAACCCACTAGAAATGTATCTAGCAGATATTTGTACTGTATCTGTAAACATTGCAGGCTTACCAGGAATATCTATTCCATGTGGAGTAGATAAAGAAGGAATGCCAATAGGGATGCAATTAATAGGAAACAAGTTCTGTGAGGAGACATTATTAAATGCAGCCTATACTTTAGAACAAGCTATTAACTTTAGACAAAATTATCAACCGCAATTTAGAAAATAAGGAGGAAAAAATAGATGTCAAGAGAAAATTATGAAGTAGTAATAGGGCTAGAAGTGCATGCAGAACTTTCAACAAAGACAAAAATATTTTGTTCTTGCCCAACTGAATTTGGTGCTAGTCCAAATACTCATACTTGCCCAATATGTATGGCAATGCCAGGAACTTTACCAGTATTGAATGAAAAAGTAGTTGAATATGCGGTAAAGGCAGGTTTAGCAACTAATTGTGACATTTCAAGAGATAGTAAAAATGACAGAAAGAATTACTTTTACCCAGATTTACCAAAAGCTTATCAAATTTCACAATTTGACAAACCTTTATGTGAGCATGGATATGTAGAAATTGATACAGATGATGGCAAAAAGAAAATTAGATTAACTAGAATTCATATTGAAGAGGATGCAGGAAAATTAAACCATGATGAATTTGGTGGAGGAAGTTTAGTGGACTTAAATAGAGCAGGAGTTCCACTAATTGAAATTGTTTCTGAACCAGATATTCGCAGTAGTGAAGAAGCAGAGACATATCTAAGAAAATTAAAATCTATTTTGGAATATATTGAAGTTTCTGATTGTAAAATGCAAGAAGGCTCTCTAAGAGCAGATGTTAATGTTTCAGTAAGGAAAAAGGGAGATAGTAAATTAGGAACTCGTACTGAAATGAAAAACATGAACTCTTTTAGAAGTATTGTAAGAGCAATTGAGTATGAAGTAGATAGACAAATTGATGTAATTGAAGATGGTGGAACAATAGAACAAGAAACACTAAGGTGGGATGAAGTATCAGGAAAAACATTTTCTATGAGAGATAAAGAAGATGCTCAAGATTATAGATATTTTCCAGACCCAGATTTAGTTGCTATTAAACTATCTGAAGAATATATTCAAAATATAAAAGATAGTCTGCCAGAATTGCCAGAAAGTAGAAAACAGAGATATTTAGAAGAATATGGATTATCTCAAAAAGATGCTAAATTAATTACATCTTCAAAATATTTATCAGATTTATTTGAAGCGGCAATTGAAGTATGTCACAATCCAAAGGCAGTAAATAACTGGATTATATCAGATATATCAAGAATATTGAATGAAACAGAAATGGAACCAATTGACATACCATTTGATGCTAAACAATTAGGAAAGTTAGTTATATTAATTGATAAAGGAACTATTAGTTCAAGCATTGGTAAAAAAGTATTAGTAGAGTTATTTGAGAATCCTAGAGATCCAGAAGACATTATTAAAGAAAAAGGTTGGATTCAAATATCAGATGAAGGAGCAATAAAAGAAGTTGTACTTAAAATTTTAGAAGCTAACCCACAATCTATTGCAGATTATAAGGGAGGAAAGGATAAGGCTTTAGGTTTCTTAGTAGGTCAAGCTATGAAAGAAACAAAAGGAAAAGCTAATCCACAGATGTTGAATAAAATGTTTATAGAAGAGTTAAAAAAATAAAAACAAATGATTTTAAATCATTTGTTTTTTAATGCCATCTACTACAAGACCACAAATAATGAATTCTATTCCAAAAATTAAACTAATTCTAAATAAACTGATGCCTATGTAGTACATAGATGGAGATGGAAAGGTAAAATGATATGTAAATAAAATAAATACAGCTAATATGCATATAGTAAAGCAAAATTCTAAACCGTATTTCATTATTTTATATGTCATTTTATCAAGTTGTTTAAATATCTCTTTTAATGTCTTAATCATATAACACCTCTTATTAATTTATTTATCTTTCTTATTAATGGTAACATGAAAATATATGAAAAACAATGGAAATAGATGCCAAAAAAAACTCACATGATAAAATGTGAGTTTTTCTCGTATAAAAACTATGCATAATTTTTATTTAAATAATGTTAAGACATAGCAGCATTTAATTTTTTTGACATACTAGATTTTTTTCTAGCAGCTGTATTTTTGACAATAACACCTTTTGTGCAAGCCTGGTCAATTTTTTTAGTAGCTTCAGACATAAGAACCTTAGCTTCTTCAATATGTCCATTAGCTAAAGCAGTTTCAAATTTTTTAACAGCTGATTTATATCCAGTTTTAATCATATTATTTCTTAAAGTTTTTTTCTCAATTACTTTAACTCTTTTTTTAGCTGATTTAATATTTGGCATCTCTTGTAAGCACCTCCTCTTAGTCATATAATAAACTATAACATATGATATTTTAACATATTTTTTTATAAAAAGCAAGTAAAATTCAAAATAATTATTGTAATAGCAAAGAATTTATGATATATTGAAAAAAGAAATGGAGTGATAAATATGATAGCAATCGGAAGTGACCATGGAGGTTATAAATTAAAAGAAGAAATAAAAAAATACTTTGAAGAAAAACAAATACAATATAAAGACTTAGGATGTATAAGTGAAGAAAGAGTAGACTATCCAAACATAGCAGAAGCAGTAGCAAAACAAATTCAAAACAAAGAATGTGAAAAAGGAATTTTAATTTGTCGTTCTGGGATAGGAATGACAATATGTGCTAATAAATTTAAAGGAATTCGTTGTGCACTATGTCATAATGAATACACAGCAAAATATGCTAGATTACACAATGACAGCAATATATTAGCAATGGGAGCGGATGATATAACAGTCAATGAAGCAATATGTATTATAAGAATGTGGCTTGCCACTGAATATGAAGGTGGAAGACATGAAGAAAGAATAAAATTAATAGATAAAATAGAAGAGGAAAACATGAAATAGGGGGCAAAATTATGTGGGGAGATATAGCCATCGCTTTTTTGCTAGCCTTTATTGTAACATTTATGACTGTACCATACACTATAAAAATAGCAAAAAAAGTGGGAGCAGTTGATATACCAAAAGACAAAAGAAGAATGCATAATAAATCAATGCCTAAATTTGGAGGACCTGCAGTTATACTTGGGTATTTAGTAGCTGTTGTTTATTTATTAATAGTAATGAGTTTAGAGCATAAAATCGAGCTATTTGATACAGAACAATATGGAATGAAACTGCTAGGAATGTTTTTAGGAACAGTAGTATTATCTATAATTTGTATAATTGATGATATCAAAACTATAAAACCCATTGTAAAATTAATAGGTCAAACAATAGCAGCAGTCATAGTAGTAGCTTTTGGAATAAGAATTGAAGAAATAAGCCCAGGAGTTTTAGCAACTTATGAACTAAAAGAAGCATTTTCAGTGTTGTTAACAATAGGATGGATAGTAGGAGTAACAAATGCCATTAATTTAATGGATGGACTGGATGGATTATCTTCAGGTATATCTGTCATTTCAGCAATTTCACTACTCATCATATTTGTATTAAACCAATCACCAATTATTGCAATATTACTTATAACAGCATTAGCAGGTGCATTAGTTGGATTTTTACCATTTAACTTTGCACCAGCAAAAACATTTATAGGTGATACAGGTTCAAACTTTTTAGGATTTTCGTTATCAATTATTTCTATTCTAGGAGTGGCAAAAACTTATACCATAGCAGTTATAGTACTTCCACTATTAGCATTAGGATTACCTATATTTGATACAATTTGGGCAATTATCAGAAGACTAATAAAAGGAAAATCAATCAAAGCTATATTTAAAGCAGATAAAGGACACTTACATCATATTATAGTATCAAAAGGCTTTAGCCAAAAACAAGCAGTATTAATTTTATATGGAATTGCAGCAACATTTGGATTATTTGCTATAATACTTTTAGAAAGTGGTATATGGAAAGCACTATCATTTTTACTTATGGTAATAGTTGCACTAGGATTAGGATATAAAAACTTCCAATCAGAAAAAATAGATGCTCAATTATATGAATGTATAGAATGCAAATATATATATAATCCCAAATCACGGAAATGAAAAAGCTGGTATAAAACCAGGTACAGCATTTGAAGATTTACCAGATGATTGGGTTTGTCCAGTCTGCGGAGAAGGAAAAGATATGTTTGAAATCCATCAATAGTATATTATAATAAAGTATCAAAGAACTCCAAAATTACACTTGCAAAATAAAGAAAAGTATGATATAATAGCTATGCTTCAAAGGTAGCATAGCTTTTTTATGCATATACCTTTGAATCTCTACTTACAGAAAATGTAGGTTATAAATCCAAAGGGAGGTGAAAATAATGAGTAAATACGAAAGTATTATCATTGTTAATCCAAATATAGATGAAGCAGGTATAAAAGCTTTAGAAGATAAGTTTACAGGATTAATCAATGAAAACGGAAAAGTGGAATCAGTAGAAAATATGGGAAAAAAGAAATTAGCTTATGACATCAATAAATTCAATGAAGGTACATATTTACTATTCAACTTTGAAGCAAATCCAAACTCTATTCAAGAACTTGAAAGAGTTTACAGAATTACAGACGGTATAATGAAATTTATCGTAGTAAAAAAATAATAAAAAAATAAAGAGAGGGGCCTTTATTTTAAAGTAAAGAAAGGTGATAAAAAATGAACAAAGTAATATTAATGGGTAGACTAACAAGAGATCCTGAAACAAGATACACACAAACAAATAATACATTAGTTGCTTCTTTTAGTCTTGCAGTAAACAGAAGATTTGTAAGACAAGGAGAAGAGCGACAAGCAGATTTCATCAACATTGTTGCATGGAGTAAGCTAGGAGAATTTTGTAGTAAATACTTTAAGAAAGGTCAACAAGTAGGAATTATTGGAAGAATACAAACAAGAACTTGGGATGATGATCAAGGAACAAAGCACTATGTAACTGAAGTAGTAGCAGAAGAAGCATACTTTGCTGACAGTAAGAGAGAAGCAGAAATAGGTGGAAGTTCTTCTTTTGAAAATACATTTGGTAATACAGCACCTGGAAATATGGGAGCAGACTTTGAGGTATCTTCTAGCGATGACCTACCATTCTAAATTTTAAAGAGGGGGGAAAATATAAAATGTCAGATAAAAAGCAAAATAAAAGAAATAATAATAAAAATAACTATGATGAGGATTATAATCCAAGATTCAGAAAACAAAGAAAAAAAGTATGTGTATTATGTAGTGACAAGAACTTTGTATTAGATTATAAAAATCCAGAACAACTAAGAAAATTTATCAATGATAAAGGAAAAATTTTACCAAGAAGAACAACTGGAGCTTGTGCAAAACATCAAAGAGATATTACACTTGCTGTAAAAAGAGCAAGACATATTGCAATATTACCATATGCACAAAATTAAAATAAAAATATAAAAGACTAATTCTAAATAGAGTTAGTCTTTTCTTTATAATAAAAAGAAAATTAACAATAAAAAATTAAGAAAAAAAGGAAGGATTTATGTAAAATGCGTCGAATAATATAATTACGTACAATTATTTGAAACAAATTGAAGGAAAGTGAGAAGAATGCAGCGATATAGTGATGAAATTATAGATGAAGTAAGGCAAAATAATGATATTGTAGATGTTATATCACAATATGTGCATTTAAAAAGAAGTGGAAGAAATTACTTTGGACTATGTCCATTTCACAATGAAAAATCACCTTCTTTTTCTGTTTCACCAGACAAGCAAATATTCCATTGTTTTGGCTGTGGTGTAGGAGGAAACGTATTTACATTTTTAACAAAAATAGAAGGAATCAACTTTATTGAAGCTGTTCAAAACTTAGCAGAAAGAGCAAATATTCAACTACCAACTTTAGAAAGTGGAGGAGATACAGCAAAAGAATTATTAAAAGCGAAAGTATATAAAGTAAATGAATTTACAGCTAATTATTATCATGAAAACCTATACAAGCCAGAATCAAAAATAGCACAAGAATACATCAAGAAAAGGAAATTAACAAATGAAACATTAAAATCATTTCAAATTGGATTTTCAGGACGATTTGACGAACTATATCAAGAATTAAAAAAACAGGGATTTGGAGAAGCGGAAATACTAGAATCTGGATTAGTTAATAAAAATGAAAAAGGGCAATATATTGACAGATATAGAAATCGATTAATGTTTCCAATTTGTGACGTAAGAGGAAGAGTAATCGCTTTTGGGGGAAGAGTTTTAGATGATTCAAAACCAAAATATATAAACTCTCCCGAAAATGTTGTTTATAGCAAAGGAAGAAACCTATTTGGACTCAATGTTGCAAAAAAGGGAGACATTAAACAAATTCTGATTGTAGAAGGTTATATGGATGTTATATCTTTACATCAACGCGGAATAACAAATGTTGTTGCACCATTGGGCACAGCTTTAACACAACAACAAGGATGGCTACTAAGAAAGAGTTCAGAAAAAATTATATTAAGTTTTGATTCAGATAATGCAGGACTTACTGCTAAAATAAGAGCATTAGATATCTTACAAAATATGGGATGCGATATTAGAATTTTACAAATGGATGGAGCAAAAGATCCAGATGAATACATTATAAAATATGGCAATGCTAGATTTAATAACTTAGTAGAAAAAGCACTTTCAGTAATTGAATTCAAAGTAAAGATTCTAAAGCAAAATTTAAATTTAGACAGTACAAACGATAAAATTAAATTTTTAAACGACATAGCAAAACTAATAGCAAAAATAGACAATACCATGGAAAGAGAAGTATATATAGAAAGAATTGCAAAAGAATATGATATATCAAAAGAAGCCATTTATGCAGAAGTAAATAAATTAGCTTATGCAGGTTCAAAAGGAGAAAAAATATTAGAAAAAGCGAAACCAATTGTTAATCACAAAAAGCCAGCAGAAAATCAAATTTCAGAAGCAATAAAAAGAAGAGAAAATACAATTTTATCTATTTTATTAACAGAAGATAGCAATGTTTTTCCAATAATTAATCAAAACATTAAAGTTGAAGACTTCAAAGACACAATTAATCAAAAAATTGCCCAAAAACTGTATGAAGAATTTGAAAAAGGAAATAGTAATATTAATAGCATAATAGACATGCTAGGCGAAGAAGAACAAAATCATATTACAGAAATTATGTCAGATGACTATGATATTACAGATATGGAAAAAGCAATAGACGACATAATGCAAAGTTACGAAAAGGACAAGTTAAATAACCGAAAATTTGAGATATTAGAGTTACTGGAAGAAAACTTAGAAGCTAATCAGAAGAAAGAACTAGAAAAAGAACTAAATGATATAATTATTCGATTAGCAAAAATTAAATAGGGGTGAAAAATAATGGCAAAGAAGAAAGATGAAATAAAAGAAGTAGAAGCAAAGAAAAAGTCACAAACCAAGAAAAAAACGGAAAAAAACGATAAAGTGCAAAAAACAAAGCAAAAAGAAACCAAAAATCAAGAAAAACCTAAAACAGAAAAGAAATTAGAAGAAAAACCAAAAACAAAACAAAAAGAAAAAACAAAACAAGAAGTGACAGAAAAAATAAAGATAGCAAGAGAAGTAGCAAAAGAAAACTTAGAGATGTCAGAAAATGAATTTGTAGAAAATGATAAAGAACAAAATGAAGAAGAAAATAAATTAAAAGAAGAAAAAGTAAGCAAAATTCTGAAAAAAGCAAAAGAACAAGGCCAAATTACCTATGGTGATTTAGCAACAGAATTAGATGATGTAAATCCAGAGCAGATAGACCAAGTATTTGATGCTTTTGAAGAATTAGGGGTAGACTTATTATCTGATGATATAGATGAAGAAGAGCCAGATATAGAGGACTTAAAAGAAGTAGAAGCATTAAAATTAGATGAAATAACTGACACTAGTTATGAAGGAATCAATGTTGATGATCCAGTAAGAATGTATTTAAGAGAAATAGGAAGAATACCACTTTTAACATTTGACCAAGAATTAGATTTAGCAAAAAAAATCTTAGAAGGTAGTGAAGAAGCAAAACAGCAATTAGCAGAATCAAATTTAAGATTAGTTGTAAGCATTGCAAAAAAATATGTAGGTAGAGGAATGCTATTCTTAGATTTAATACAAGAAGGAAATATGGGGCTAATAAAGGCTGTTGAAAAATTTGATTACACAAAAGGATTTAAATTTAGTACCTATGCTACTTGGTGGATTAGACAAGCTATTACAAGAGCAATTGCAGATCAAGCTAGAACAATAAGGATTCCTGTACACATGGTAGAAACCATAAACAAACTAATTAGAACTTCAAGACATTTATTACAACAACTAGGAAGAGAACCAACACCTGAAGAAATTGCTGTAGAGATGGAGATATCAGTAGAAAAAGTAATGGAAATTCAAAAAATCGCACAAGATCCAGTATCTTTAGAAACTCCAATTGGAGAGGAAGATGATAGTCACTTAGGAGATTTCATTCAAGATGACGATAGCCCAGCACCACACGATTCAGCAGCATATACTTTATTAAAAGAACAACTAGAAGATGTTATGAACACATTAACACCAAGAGAGGCAAAAGTTTTAAAATTAAGATTTGGTTTGGAAGATGGAAAAGCCAGAACTCTAGAAGAAGTAGGACGTGAATTTGAAGTAACACGTGAAAGAATTAGACAAATTGAAGCAAAAGCACTAAGAAAACTAAGACATCCAAGTAGAAGTAAAAAACTTAGAGATTATATGGGATAAAATTAAATGGAGGAAGAAATGGATTTAATGTCTTTTCCAATTATCGATATATTAATAGCTATTGGAATAATTGTGTTTTTTAGAATTTTTAGCAATATCTTTTCATATATAATTATTAGAATGTTTAAAATTAAAGAAAAAAAATCAAAAACAATAAAAGAAAGTGCATTTTATGCTCCATTAAAAATATTTTTTATTTTATTAGGATTTTATTTAGCAATTATGTTTTTAAAAGAGCCATTAGAACTTTCAGAAGAAATTATGCTAATAGCTACAAAAATATTTAAGATAGTTAGTATAATTGTTTTTGCTAGGGGATTAGCACAAAGCTTTACTTTAAAATCAAATCTAGTGAAAACAATAAAAAACAAAATGAATTACAGCATGGAAGACTCTATGTTTCAGTTTATGCTAAAAGCAATAAGAACTATCATTTATGGAATAGCAGGTTTCATTGTCATTACAGAATTAGGATTTAATTTAAATGGAATTGTTGCAGGATTAGGAATTGGAGGAGTTATAATTACACTTGCTGCACAAGATACAGCAAAGAATTTATTTGGTGGATTAGTCATCTTTTTAGATAAGCCTTTTATTGTAGGAGATTGGATTCAAATGGAGGAATTTGAAGGAACAGTCGAAGATATTACATTTAGAAGTACAAGAGTGAGAACTTTTGAGAATTCTTTAGTAAACATTCCAAATTCCATAATATCTAATAGTTCTATAATTAATTGGAGCAAGATGGAAAAAAGAAGATATAAAACAAATTTATGTGTAGAAATAGATACTCCGTTAGATAAATTACAAAAATTTAAAACAAGAGTACAAGACATGTTACAATCAAGAGAAGATATTTATGATGATTCTATTATTGTTAAATTTGATGAAATTAAAAATAATGGGTTAAACATATTAATTTGTAGTTATACAGGTTCTATAGACTATGTAAGTTATTTAACAGAAAGGGAAAATATAAATTATAAAATAATGAAAATTTTGCAAGAAGAAGGAATTCAATTAGCATATGATACCAAAACTATACATGTAAAAAATTAAAAAGTGGGTATGTAACAAGGAAATGTCACATACCCATTCCGTGTATGTTAGAAAATGTGGATTTTTATTGTCATTATCCACCGAATTAAACATACAAGGAAGAGAAAATTGAGTCCAAGACTCAAAAGCAAAGAGCAATCGGAAAGAAAATCCAATTTCTCTTTAGGAAGTGCCAACGATGGTTTTTTATCTAAAAACCATATAGTTAGTCTCCAAAAAAGCAAACAAATGGGGAATAAAATTACAACATATAATAAATTTTTCTCCATGCTTTGCTCCTTTCTGTGAAAACAGAACAATGTGTTACATTTGTATTATAACATAAAATCACTAAAAATAAAAGAATTTTCACAGAACAGACACAAAATATCATTATAATAAAAACTGTATAATGTAGAAAGAGAGGAAATAGAAATGTCTAGTGAATGCATTTTAATTGTTGATGATGAGCAAAGAATGAGAAAATTAATTAAAGATTTTTTAATGTCAAAAGGTTATAGCATATTAGAAGCAGAAGATGGAGAAAAAGCATTATCAGTTTTTGAAGAAAACAAAAATAAAATAACACTAATATTATTAGATGTTATGATGCCAAAATTAGATGGATGGTCTGTATTGCGTCAAATTAGGCAGGAATCTAAAGTACCAATTATTATGCTAACAGCACGAGGAGAGGAACAGGACGAGCTATTTGGATTTGAATTAGGTGTGGACGAATATATATCAAAGCCATTTAGCCCTAAAATACTAGTAGCAAGAGTAGAAGCTATTCTAAAAAGAACTACCAAGGACACAACTGACATTAAAAATTATGCTGGCATAGAAATAGACAAAGAAGGAAGAACAGTAAAAGTAGATGGAAAAACAATTGAATTGAGTTTAAGAGAATATGAATTATTTATCTATCTAATAGAAAATGAAAATATTGCATTATCAAGAGACAAAATATTAAACAATGTATGGAATTATGATTATTATGGAGATTCAAGAACCATTGACAGTCATATCAAAAAAATTAGGCATAAATTAGGCAAAAAAGGAAAATACATAAAAACTATGAGAGGAGTAGGATACAAATTTGAAATTAAGTAATAAGTTAATGAAGTTTAAAAATGCACTAAAATCTGTAAGAGTAAAACTTTTCATGACATTATCTTTAGTTATTCTAGTTATTATTTTATTTCTTATTTTAGTAAATAATTTCGTATTTGGGCAATTTTATTTATATAGTAAAACAAAGGCATTAAAATCAGTATATAAATTAGTAAATGATGATTATAATAATTCTGAAAATATAGACATTGAAGCACAATTAGAAAGAATTGCTATAAATAATGATTTCGATATATTAATTAGAACAAATCAAAATGTTAATGTATATACTTCAAACAAGGATTTCTTTTCTACTCTAGGACAAATGAATGAAATGACAAGCAGATACAATAAAAATAGCGGAGAAATGATAGAAGAAGGGAAAAAATACAACATAAAAAAAATGACAGACTATAAAAATGAAATTACATACATATTATTATCTGCTACCTTAGACAATGGATACTTATTATATGTTAGAATTCCAATTACTTCTATTCAAGAAAGTGTAAAAATTTCTAATAACTTTTTATATTTAATGGCAGGCTTTACAATTTTAATTTCAGCTGTAATTGTGTCATATGTTTCTAGAAAATTTGGTGACCCAATTTCAGAACTGAATGATATTGCGAAACGAATGTCAAATTTAGACTTTAGCAAAAAATACAGAATTAAAGATATAGATGATGAAATAAATAACTTAGGAAAAAGTATTAATGCCATGTCTGATAAATTGGAAAAGACAATTAAACAATTAAGAAGTACAAATATTGAACTAGAAAAAGATATTGAGGAAAAATCCAAGATTGACGATATGAGGAAAAGTTTTATTTCTGATGTATCACATGAATTAAAAACACCAATTGCTTTAATACAAGGATATAGTGAAGGATTATTAGAAAATGTAAATTCAGATGAAGAAAATAGAAAATTCTATGCTGAAGTAATTCTTGATGAAACTAATAAAATGGATAGATTAGTAAAACAATTATTGGAATTAATGAAAATTGAATATGGAAAAAGAGAATTCCAAGATAAAAAATTTAACATTGTAGAATTGGAAAAAGAAGTAGTACGAAAATCAAAAGTTATATTAGAAGAAAAGCAAGTGCAAATAGAATTTAATAGTTCAGAAGAAATTAATGTATTTGCAGATGATTTTTATATTGAGCAAGTAATTACCAATTATTTAACAAATGCTATTAAACATGTAAAAGATATAAATGGATATAAGCAAATAAAAATTGAAAATGAAGTAGATATTGAAAAAAATAAAGTAAGAATTAAAATTTTCAATACCGGAGATAAAATTTCAGAGGAAGATATATCTAGAATATGGAATAGATTTTATAAAGTAGATGAATCTAGAAACCGTGAAAACGGTGGAAGCGGAATAGGATTGTCTTTAGTAAAAGCAATAATGAGCAACTATGGAAATGTTTATGGTGTCATTAATAAAGACGATGGGGTAGAATTTTATATAGAGTTAGATTTAAAATTATAATAAATTTGTTTATAAAATATGAATAAAAAACTTTGCCTTCCATATACTAAAATCATATGGAAGGAGATGAATACATGCAAGCAATAAGTGTAAGCGAAGCAAAACAAAACTTTGAAAAATATTGTGAAGATGTTATTGAAAAAAGTGATGTTATAATTGTAAGTAGAAGCGGAAATGGTAAAGAAAATATGGTATGGATTAATTTATCTACTTATAATGAATTGCAGAAAACAAAAGAAGAAGGAAAAATTGTAATAAAAACAGTAAAGAAATCAGAAGATATGGAAGACGAATAAGGACTAGTAAAAAACTAGTTCTTTTAATTTATACAATAATCAAAATAGCAATATTTGTCGAAATCTGCGATGAAAAAAGCTTTACAAAAGATGAAAAATGTATTATTATAATGTCATAAAAGTTAACTTTATGTCTAAAAAATTAATTCTAAAATTTTTTCGAAAAAATTATTTCTCATTATTTTCAAAACCAAAAATCAAATAAAAAAGGAGAGTGATACGATAAAAAATTTTAAATATAGTACATGGTTTATAAACTCTATTAGTATTCTTATATCCATAATAATATTTATCGGCATAAGTTTTATAACAACTCAATTTAATTTTAAGTCAAAAAAGGCTGCATTAAAAGCAGGCTTTACAACAACTGTAGAAAATCAAAATCAACCCCAACAAAATTGGTATCTCGAAGTACCAAATATTCAATTAAAAGCTACTATAGAAGAAGGAACAACAGATGACATATTAAAAAAATTTATCGGACATTTTGAAGAAACTCAAACATGGAACGGAAATGTTTGCCTAGCAGGTCATAATAGAGGATATGAAAATAATTATTTTGCAAATATTTATAAATTAAAGGAGGGCGATAAAATTATCTACTACTATGAAGGTTCAAAAAGAGAGTATATAGTAGAAGAAAATTATATAATAAAAGAAACAGACTTAGCGTGCTTAGAAAACACAAAAGAAAATATCATTACACTTATTACTTGCGTAGAAAATGAACCAGAATACAGAAGATGTATAAGAGCAATAGAAAATAAATCATAAAAGGAAGGAAGATGATATTTTGAAAAAAAATAGTAACAAAATAAGAAAAATATTAGTATTAATTAGTATTTTTATTATTAATGTATTATTGTTTATCAATTCAGTATATGCTGCATCAATTAATTCAGCCAATTTACAATCAACAGGAAGCTGTGGTGAATTATTAACATATAAAGGAGGAGTTGTAATTGTTAGTTATGTGCAGTATATACTTGACGGAGTAAGTTATCCAGCTTATTGTATGGACCCAAACAAACCTGGAGCAGAAACACAAAGCTATAGTGTATCAGTACAAGATGCAGTAAAAGATGTAGGACTATGGAGAGTAATTATTCATGGATATCCATACCAATCAATACAGCAATTAGGTGTGGCAAATAAAGAAGAAGCATTTACAGCAACCAAACAAGCAGTATATTGCTATCTATATGGAAACAACCCAAATGATTATGGCGGAATTGGAGATGCAGGGCAACGAACATTAAATGCTTTAAAAAATATTCTTAATAATGCAAATAATTCAAAAGAAACTAAAATATCAAGTACAATACAAATTAATAAAATAAGCAACAAATGGGCACAAGACAAAATAGACCCAAAATACATCTCAAAAGAATATGAAGTAAAAGCAGGTGCTAATATGAAAAACTATCAAATATCTATATCCAAAAACAATGGAAAAGATATAAAAGGAATTAAAATTACCGATATGAATAACAAAGAAAAAAATCAATTCACTACTGGTGAAAAGTTTAAAGTATTAGTACCAATAAAAAATATGACAGAAGCAGGAAGTTTCAAATTAACAGTAAAAGCAGAAGTTGAAACTAAACCAGTATTATATGGAACTGCGCCAAATAGTGGATATCAAGATTATGCTTTAACAACAGCAACTTATGAAGACGGAACAGGAGAAAAAAGTGATGAATATCCAAAAAACGAAACACAAATTATAATTATAAAACAAGATGAAAAAACAAAGAAGAGATTAGAAAATACAGAATTTGAAATATTAGATGAAAATAAAAACGTAGTTTATAATGATTTAAAAACTGATAAAGAAGGAAAAATTATTATTAAAAACATGATTCCAGGGACATATTATATAAGAGAAACTAAAGCATCTGAAGGATATGAAAAATATGACAAATTAATAGATGTTGAATTATCATTAAATGAACAATATACAATTACAGTTAATAACAATGCAGAAGAAGAACCAAAAATAGACATTGAGAAAAAAGAAAATAGTAAAGAAGTAAGTTCTTCTAGTGTAAAAAGAGAAAAGTTACCAGTAACAGGCATTTAGTATAAAATAACAAGCAGAGCAAGATAAAAATACTTGCTCTGCTTGATTATATTACTTATGCAAAGCTTAGTATTTAAAATTTCAAAACTAGTTGAAAAAAAAACAAAAAACGGATATAATAAGTACAACATGTAAAATTTAAAGGGGTAGATAATACATGATATCACAAATAATATGTTTAATTATACTAATTGCATTAAATGCATTTTTTGCTGCGGCAGAAATAGCATTTATTTCATTAAATGATGCAAAAATAGAAAAACAAGCAAAAGAAGGAAATAAAAAAGCAAAACAAATAGAAAAAATGATAAAAGCACCAAGCCAATTTCTATCTACAATACAAATAGGAATTACACTAGCAGGATTTTTATCTAGTGCTTTTGCTTCAGAAACATTTGCTGAAAGACTAGCACCAGCATTATATAAATTAATGCCAATGATTAATTTAGGAATATGGAATAGTATATCAATTGTTTTAGTCACTATAATATTATCATTCTTTACATTGGTATTTGGAGAATTAGTACCAAAAAGATTTGCTATGAAAAATTATGAAAAGATAGCATTTAGTAGTATAGGTATAATTAGAGTAGTATCGATAGTCACATCTCCATTTGTTAAACTATTAACATTTGTAACAAATGCAATATCAAAGATATTTGGAGTAAATGAAAACGAGGAAGAATCAGTAACAGAAGAAGAAATCAAGATGATGGTAGACCAAGGAGAAGAAAAAGGAACAATACAAGAAGATGAAAAAGAATTAATAAATAATGTATTTGAATTTAATGATATAACGGTTTCTGAAATTATGAGACATAGGACAGATATATTTGCAGTAGACATCAACATTAGTACAGAAGAATTATTGCAAGAACTATCAAAGGAAGAATATAGATACAGTAGAATTCCAGTTTATGATGAGACGATAGATGACATTAAAGGAATTTTGTATGTAAAAGATGTATTAAAAAATATAAATAAGAAATCATTTAAAGTAAAAAATGTGGTAAAGGATGCATATTTCGTATCACAAAATAGATTTATAAACGATGTATTTAAAGAATTAAAAAAGAACAAAAAGCAAATTGCAATTATTGTTGATGAGTATGGAGGAACAGCTGGATTAGTTACAATGGAGGATATTTTAGAAGAGCTAGTAGGGGATATTTATGATGAATATGATAAAGAAGAAAAAGAATATGAAAAGATAGATGAAAATACTTATATGTTGAGTGGCAACATGACAATATATGACGTAAATAAGCTATTAGATGCTAAAATTCCAGAAGGAGATTATGACACAATATCTGGATATTTACAAGATAAATTAGGAAGAATTCCAGAAGATGAAGAAACGCCAGTAATTGACACAGAAAGAGTAACCTATAAGATTGAAGAATATGAAGACAAAAGAATTTTAAAAGTAAAGGCTTGTAAAAATAATATAGAAAATAAGGAGTAAAAAATGAAAAAGAAAAATATTATAATTATTGTAATTATATTAATTTTAGCAGTAGTGGCAGGAGTAGTAGGATATAAAATTGCAGTTGAAAATGGAAAAAACTATGACATAACTAAGGTAAACCAATATAATTATTTTGTATTAAAGCAAAATAATACTTATGGTGTAATTGATAGAAGTGGTAATATAGTTATAAAACCACAGTATGCTGAAGTAAAAATTCCAAATCCAGAAAAGAGTGTTTTTATATGCTATCAACAAGATAGTATTACAGTATTAAATGAGAAAAATGAAAAAATATTAACTCAATATAATGTAGAACCAATTAGACTTAAAAATATATCTAGTGATTTATTGTATGAAAAAAGTATTTTAAAGTATGAAAAAGACGGAAAATATGGGTTAATTAATTTTGAAGGAAAGCAAATAACAAATGCTATTTATGATGACATAGATAGCTTAACTTATAAAGAAGGGGCACTAATTGTAAAACAAAATGGAAAATGTGGTATTATTAATATTAAAGGAAATAAATTAGTAGACATAAATTACGACATTATTAAACTAGATGAATATTATGATAATGAAAATCAAACTAAATTTGCGGGGTATATCGTATCTATAAAAACCGAAGATGGCTATAGATATGGATATTTAGACAGCAAGGGAAGAGAGATTTTAAAGACAGAATATAATGAAATTTCTAGAGTAAATCAAATAAAAGATACTGAAAATAGTTATTTAATATGTGCAAAAAATGGACAATATGGTCTTACAAAAAATTCACAAGAACTTATAGCAAATGAATATCAATCTATCGAATATGACACAACTAACAAAGTATTTATAATTGAAAAAAGTAAAAAATATGGAGTAGCAAATCAGGAAGGGAAGATTATAGTACCTGTAGAATATAATCAAATTGATATTACTGGAATTTATTTGTATGCAGAAAATGATCAAGGCATAGTTGTATATAACAGCAATGGAACAAAAGTTGATGTAAACCCTAATATAGCTATCTTAGAAACAAATAATGAAAAATATAGAATAAGAATTAATAATGAAAAAGGGACAAAATATGGTGTAATCAATCAAGATGGACAACAATTAATAAAAGAAAAATATAATTATATTGAGTATCTATATGATAATTATTTTATAGCAAGTAATGAAAATAGCAAACAAGGAATTATAGATGACAAGGGAAATGAAAAAGTAGACATGAATAAAGATTCTTTGCAAAAATTACAAGGAACAGATTTAATACAAACATCTATAATAGAAACAAAAAAGACACAAATTTATAATAGAAATATGGAACAAATTTGTGAAATGGAAAATGCAAACGTAAATGTAGAAGGAGAATATATAAAAGTATATAATGAAAACGAAACTAAATATTTTAGCAAAGATGGAGTAGAATTAAAGAACACAGATATATACAAAAACAATAAATTATTTATAGCAACAAAAGATAATAAATATGGCTTTGTTGATATCAATGGAAAACTAGTAGTTGATTATAAATATGATAAAGCATATGAATTTAATGAATATGGGTATGCAACAATAAAAAAGGATGGAAAATGGGGAGCTATTAATGAACAAGGAGAAGAGATAGTGCCACCTACT
>CANQES010000018.1 GCA_947595555.1 uncultured Clostridia bacterium
CTCCCACAAATACTTCTACCGGTGTATGTCCTAAAACTTCTACTAATTTTTCAGATACTTGCATTCCTGTTAATCCTGGTGTTTCTATTAGCTTATTAAGCAAAACTGCTTGTTTTCCTGCTGCTCTTCTTACTCCACAAGCATCATACATAACTACAAAAGCTAATATAAAAGATAATGCAAAAATTGGAGAACCCACACCTTCGCTTTTTCCTATCAAAGTTGCTAATCCCACCACTACTGCTGAATGTGAACTTGGCATTCCACCTGCTCCCATAATTCTTTTAAAATTGAATTTTTTAGTTGTCACTAAGTCATAAATTAATTTAAATAATTGTATTCCAAACCATAATATGAATGGAACATATATGTATTTACTTTGTACGAAAGTCATAAAATCATTCATTTTTTGTTTTTCTCCCCTTATTGTTTTTTAATCATTCTTTTGCATTAAAATTTTCTTCTTCTAATGCTCCTTCTTTATTTACTAAAATAGTTATCTTCTTTTCAGCTTCTTCCAATGTTTTATTACATTCTTTTGAAATTTTAATTCCCTCTTCAAATTTTGAAACTGATTGTTCTAGGCTTAGTTCTCCTTTTTCTAATTCACCTACAATTTGTTCTAATTCTTCCATTTGCTCTTCAAAACTCTTTTTATTCATAGTTTTCTCCCTTCTATTGTATTTCTGCTTGTACCTGTCCATCTACAAATTTCACTTCTATTAAATCTCCTTGATTAAGTTCTTTTTTCGTTTTTATTATTTTTCCTTCTTTTTCTGTAATCGAATATCCCCTAGCTAGTGTTTTTAAAGGACTATATGCATCTAATTTTCCTACTAATTCCATATATTTAGCTTTTTGTTTTTCTTGTTTTGTTTTTATAGAATTTTCTAATTGTTTTAAATAACTATCGATTTTTTGATAATTTTCTTGAATTCTTCTTGTTGGTTCTCTAAAAACAGTACTTGACATCGTTTTTTCATATCTTAGACGCATAATGTCTACTTTTTTTACTAAAGACATTCGTAATCGATTTTGAATAGTTATTATTTTTTGTTGTACTTCATATATATCTGGTACTGCCAATTCAGCAGCTGCAGATGGGGTTGGTGCTCTTAAATCTGCCACAAAATCACTTATTGTAAAATCTGTTTCATGTCCGACTGCTGATATGATTGGAATCTCTGAATTGAATATACTACGTGCCACTATTTCTTCATTAAATGGCCATAAATCTTCTAAAGATCCTCCACCTCGTGCCAATATCAGAACATCTGCTAGTTTTTCTCTATTCATTATTTGAATTCCTTCTGCTATTTTTTCTGCCGCACCTTCTCCTTGTACAGGAACTGGAAATAGTCTAATTACAACATTAGGATTCCTCCTTGTTGATACATTAATAATATCTCGAATAACAGAACCTGTTTGTGATGTTAATACTCCTATTACTTTTGGCATAACAGGTATTTGCATTTTGTGGCTTTCTTCAAACAATCCTTCCGCTTCTAATTTGTTTTTTAATTCTTGGTATTTTGTATATAAGTCTCCTAATCCATCTTCTTGCATTGCTCTTACATATATTTGATAAACTCCATCTCTTTCAAATACAGATACTCCTCCAAAAAGAAATACCTTCATTCCATCTTTAGGCATGAAGTTTAATTTCTGGGCATATGATTTGAACATAATACACTTGATTAAAGAATTTTCATCTTTTAATGTAAAATACATATGCCCTGTATAATGATTTTTGAAGTTTGAAATTTCACCTTTTACTAATATATTATTTAAATATTCATCCTCTGCTATTTTGTCTTTGATATATTTATTTAAATCAGAAACCGTAATAGCCATATCTGCATATTTCATAATTTATTCCTCTTTATTCACAACACTTGCTAAAACACCATTTACAAAATTTTTAGAAGTATCTTCTCCATATTTTTTTGCTAATTCTACTGCCTCATTAATAACTACTTTAAATGGTACCTCTGTGTATTTTATTTCATAAATTGCTAATTCTAAAATAGCTAAATCAATTTTAGAAATTCTTTCTAGTTTCCAATCTGATTTTAAATTTTTTTCTATTTGACTTCTGATTTCTTTTTTATTTTTTTGAATTCCTAAAACTGTATTTATAATATATTCTTCAGCATTTTTGTCTGAAATTTCATTACTTTCTATATATAAGTCAATCGCCTCTTGCAAGTTTTTTTGTTTCTGTATGTCTATACTATAAACTAATTTAAAAGCTTGTTCTCTAATTGCTGTTCGATTCATATTTTTCCCTTTCTGCTACTACATTTTATCAATAAATTTTTTAAGTTTTGCTTTTACATCTTCTTTATTTTGTTGCACATAATTTCCTATAAAAGCTCCTAATACTAAAACTACAATAGCTAATATTAAATCATGCAATCTTGTTACTAAAATCAATATGGCAATTATAACACCTATTATTGCCCCTTTATATTGATTCCAGAATTCTTTCCAATTCATTTTTATCACATTCCTTCCAAATTATTTTACGCTTCATTTCCCTGTTGTTTTGGGGCAACTTTTTTTACAGCTATATTAACTTCTTTTACTTCTAAATCAGTTGCTGTTTTTACTTTTTCTTTTATTTTTGCTTGAAGATTAGCTGATAAATCTTTTATAACAGCCTGTTCGTTTACAATTAAATTAACAAACACTCTAACATTATTCTCTCTATCTAATTCTACCCTTGTTGTTACATCTTCTGCACTTTCGAAATTTAAAGCTACAGAATTTACTAAATTTTCAATTGTTTCTTTTGAAATCATTAGTTTTCCACTTTCATTTTCTAAAAGTACACCTTGTCTTTCTTTGATTTGTGCTTTTGATGTGCTATCAAAGAAAATACATTTTATAGATAGTAAAATAAATAAAATACTTACTCCTAATACTATTTTTCCTGTTGTCTCTCCCATTATTATTTTTGCTACCATATCTCCTACTAGCCCCATATCTAACCATCCAAATGCTAATAAGCATAGAATAATAGATAATATTAATATAATATTAGAATAAATAATTAGTGTAATTTTTTCTAAAATTTTCATTTTTTCCTCCTATTATTTTTATAATTATTCTTCATTATTTGTTTCTACTGACATATTTTCTTGCTTATTTTCTCCTCTTGCACTATCTGTATTAACACCTTGTACATGTACATTAACTTCCTGTACCTCTAAACCAGTCATATTCTCTACAGCTTTTTTTACTCTATTTTGAATTTCAAAAGCTACATCTGGGATCCTAGAACCATATTCTACAATAATATTAACATCAATTTTAGCCTGTGTATTTGTCACTTCTACCTTAATCCCTTTTGCTAAATTTTTCTTTCCGCTTAATACCTCTGATATTCCTCCTGCAAACCCTCCTGACATTCCAGCTACTCCTGGTACTTCTGATACGGCAACACCTGCAATTACTGCCACAACATCATCAGAAATTTGAATTCCTTCGTTTTCTGTTTTTATTTCTTCTAGTTCTACTGCTTTACCATCTTCTCGTTTTTCTTCTTCCATAAATTAAAACCTCCTTTAAATATCAAAAAATGATATACTTAAATTCTCTATAAGTATATCAATTTTTTACATTTTTTACAACCATTTTTTATAAATTTTTAAGGATTTAGGAAGGATTTGGGGACGGCCCCATCATCCTTATTTCAATCCACATCTTAAATCATTACTAATGTTTACTACTTAAATCAATAATTAAATCCATATTATCATCTTTAGCTGATTTATTTTTTCTGATAACTCCACATTTTTTACATTTAAAAATAATAACATATCCTTTTTTTCCATCTATGTCTAGTCCTATTGGTTCCAAATCCCCATGACATTTTTCTTCTCTGTCACCCGGATTCTTGTCTACATGTTTAGAATGTAAGCAATATGGACAATGGTTTCTACAAGAATATCCTAATTTTGGAACTTTCTTTCCACAATTTTCACATATAAATTCTTCATCAATTTCAATAAAATTTTTTTGTTTCATTTTTTTGTACATTTGAAATGAGGATTATGGGGCCGTCCCCAAATCCGTACCTCCTTTTAGTATTTAAAATTTCCTCCGCCTAAAAATTCTTTTAATAATGAGTTTGTTGGAACATATTCTGTTGGAATTGGTTCAAAGTATTTCAACATATTTATTAGTCTCCTTGCCTCTGCATACTCTGGTTGTTCTTGCTGAATTTCTTCTAGTAATGGCATTACCATTTTTTTTAAGACACCTAATTCATAAATTAAAGATGTATTGAATATGCTATTTGCTTGCTCTTGAAATGGAAATATATTTTTTTCTTCTCCATTATTAACCATATTCCACGTACTAATAGTATGCTTAGCATTATATCCTCTAAATTGATTGTCTCTTACAATCCTTCTTAACAATCTTGTATCTGTTGTTGAAATTCGATTATATCTATCCATATTTAATACAGTTAATGCACTAATATATATCTTATATTTCTGTTCTTTATCAATGTCACTTGTCAATTTGTCATTTAAGCAATGAATGCCTTCTATAACTAGTACTTCATCTGATTCTAATTTTAACTTTTTGCCATTATATCTTTTTGTTCCAACATGAAAATCAAATTCTGGCATGTCAACTTCTTCACCATTTAATAGTCTAGTCAAATGGTTATTAAATAACTCCAAATCAATTGCTTCAAGACATTCAAAATCATAGTTTCCATTTTCATCTCTCGGTGTATCCGGTCTTTCTACAAAATAGTTGTCTACTGATATAGTAACTGGTTTTATACGATTAATTCTTAGCTGAATTCCTAATCTTTGTGCAAAAGTAGTTTTTCCTGAAGATGATGGTCCTGCAATTAATACCATTTTTATATTTCTATTTTTAGCTATTTCATCTGCTATATTCGCTATTTTCTTTTCATGCAATGCTTCATCGAGCATAATTATATCTTTTATATTCCCTTCTTTTATTGACTTGTTTAATTTATATACAGTATTAACATTTAAAATTTTATGTATATCATCATATTCATCTAATGCCCAAGCCAATTTTTTTGTCTGTATTAAACTTGGCAATTCCTCTGGTTTATCTGAACTAGGATATCTTACTAAAAAACCATCATCATATTGTATAATTTCAAATACTTTTGTTACACCAGTTCGATTGGCTAAAGTACCAAAGCAATAATTATAATATTCTTCACAATAATACATATAAATGTACTGATTACTTTCTAAATCTAATTGTAACCTTCCTTTTGATGTGCTATTTTTATTATAAAATTCTTTTGCTTGTTCACGCGTCATAATAACTTGCTTAATTGGTAGATTTTTTTCTACAATTTGTGTCATTTCATTATTTAGTTCTTGTATTAACTCTTTTGTAACTTCTACGTCATCTATTTGACAAAACATAGAATTTGGTAGCTGATAATTCACAATCATTTTTTTCCCTGGGCATACTTTTTCAAATGCTTTTCCTAAAATATAAATAATAGTTCTTCTGTAAATTTTAGTTCCTTCTTTAGTAGATATGTCAATTAATTTAATTTCTCCTTCTTTACATATTTTATATTCTAAATTTACATACTCATTATTAAAAATAGCGCCTATTACAGGATACTGACTTTTTTCTATTTCTCCTTTTAATAATTCTTGTATAGTTACTTCTCTATCTACTTCTATTGTTTTTTCTTTGTATTGTATTTTCACAAAAATTCCTCCCTTTTCTTTTGCTTGAATTTTTCATTCATTTGCATTACCTTTTTATTTTATCGTAAATAAAAATATAAGTCAAATTGTTATATTTCTGTTTTATATGGATATACTTTAATAAATATATAATATTAGGAGGTTTTTATGAATTTAGAAAGAATTTATACTATTTTAAATAATGATAAAAAATTTGACATTTACTATGATGAAAGACCTGTCTGGGTACAAGGTATTAATGAAAATGAGCAAACAGCTAAAGTAGGTTTTGTAGATAATTTTGAAGAAAAAGATGTTTTTATTAAAGATTTATATGAAAGAACTCTTTAAGAATTTTGTAGTGAAAATTTGGGAGAGGATTTGGGGTCGTCCCCAAATCCTCTCTATATTTCCATTTGACTTCCTAGAAATGTTGCTGCTGATTGTGCTACTTTTTTTTCAACCTCATTCATTTTTCCATTTGGTTCTTTGGATATTAAAATAACTGTTCCTATTGTATCTCCATTTGAGACAATTGGATATACAACTTGTGCATTATTTTTTCTTTCTTGATTATCATTTTTTGTTATTGGCATAGCAATGTCACTATTGTCTTTACTTGTATAAATTTCTTTATCTTCCATTAATTGTTCCAATTCTTGACTTACATCTTGCTCTAAAAATTCTTTTTTAGACCCTCCTGATACTGCTATAATTGTATCTTTGTCTGTAATACAAGCAATATGTCCTGTTGTTTTTGATAATGTTTCTGCATATCCAGCAGCAAATTCTGAAAGCTCACCGATTGGAGAATATTTTTTTAATATTACTTGACCTTCTCTGTCTGTAAATATTTCAAGTGGATCTCCCTCTTTTATTCTTAATGTTTTCCTTATTTCTTTTGGAATAACAACTCTTCCTAAATCATCTATTCTTCTTACAACTCCAGTTGCTTTCATAATTTTCCTCCTCGTTATATTTTTGTTTATATTTTTATTATGACAAATAAGGAAAAAATTATGCATTTTTATCTCATTTATTTCAATTGGAAAATTTTTCTATCTTAAATCAAACATCTCTAAAATTTTCTTTAATTTATTACTAAAATAAAAAAGAAAATCTATTATTTTTCAATAACAAATTTTCTAGACAAATAATATTTTAATACATTCCATCCATTCCTGATGGCATTCCACCTTCATGGTTTCCACAATTGCATCCTTTTGGCTCTGGTGCATCAGTTACTAAACTTTCAGTTGTAAGTACCATAGATGCTATTGATGCTGCATTTTCTAAAGCACTTCTTGTTACTTTAGTTGGATCTACAATTCCTGCCTTCTTCATGTCTACATATTCTTCTTTTGCTGCATCAAATCCAACTCCTTGTTGTGATTTCTTAATAGTATCTACTATAACAGCTGGTTCTAAACCTGCATTTATCGCAATTTGTTTTACTGGTTCTTCTAATGCTTTTAAAACAATTTTTGCTCCTAGTTTTTCTCCACTTTCTAAAGAATCTACTAATTTTTCAACTTTAGGAATTACATTAATTAAAGCTGTTCCTCCTCCTGCCACAATTCCTTCTTCTACTGCTGCTTTAGTAGCAGATAATGCATCTTCAATTCTTAGTTTTTTGTCTTTCATCTCTACTTCTGTTGCAGCTCCTACTCCAATTACAGCTACACCACCTGACATTTTTGCCAATCTTTCTTGTAATTGTTCTTTGTCATATTCACTCTTAGTTTCTACAATTTGTGCTTTTATTTGAGCAACTCTGTCTGCTATTTGTTGTTTATCTCCTGAACCATCTACAATAATTGTATTTTCTTTTTGTACTTTTACATGTCTTGCCTTTCCTAATTGTTCAATAGTAGTATCCTTTAATTCTAACCCTAAATCTGAAGTAATTACCTCTGCACCTGTCAAAATTGCAATATCTTGAAGCATTGCTTTTCTTTTATCTCCAAATCCAGGAGCTTTAACAGCTACTACATTTAAAACACCTCTCAATTTGTTCAAAATTAAAGTTGATAAAGCTTCTCCTTCCATGTCATCACAAACTATTAGTAATTTTCCTGATTCTTGCATGATAGATTCTAATAATGGTAGTACTTCTTGTATATTGCTAATTTTTTTATCAGTTAACAATATATATGGATTTTCTAATACTGCTTCCATCTTTTCTGTATCTGTTGCCATATATGGAGATAAATATCCTTTATCAAATTGCATTCCTTCTACAACATTTAGTTCTGTATTAGAAGTTTTTGATTCTTCAATAGTTATAACGCCATCTTTAGAAACTTTCTCCATTGCATCTGCAATTAAATTTCCAATTTCTTCATTATTGGCTGATATACTTGCTACTCTTGCAATATCTTCTTTTCCATTTATTACAGAACTAACTTCTTTTAGTCCATCAATTGCAGTACTAACTGCTTTATCAATTCCTCTTTTCATTGCCATTGGATCTGCTCCAGCTGCAACATTTTTAACTCCTTCTTTTATCATGCTTTGAGCTAAAACAGTAGCTGTTGTCGTTCCATCTCCTGCTACATCATTTGTCTTTGTAGAAACCTCTTTAACAAGACGAGCTCCCATATTTTCAAATTTATCTTCTAGTTCTATTTCTTTGGCTATTGTAACGCCATCATTTGTAATTAAAGGTGCTCCAAAGCTTTTATCTAATACAACATTTCTTCCTTTTGGTCCTAATGTTACTTTTACTGTATCTGCTAATTTGTTAACACCTTCTAATAAAGATTTTCTAGCTTCTTCTCCGAATTTAATAACTTTTGCCATTTTCTTTCCTTCCTTTCTCATGCGGATTTGTGACTCGTCCCCAAATCCTTTATTTTTTATTCAACAATTGCTAAGATGTCCTCTTGTTTAACAATAATATATTCTGTTCCTTCATATTTGACTTCTGTTCCAGAATATTTGCTAACAATTACATTATCACCTTTCTTTACATTTACTGGTTCTAATTTTCCGTCTACTTTTTCTCCTTCGCCTACTTCAATAACTTCTGCTATTTGTGGCTTTTCTTGTGCATTGCCAGCTAATATAATTCCACTTTTTGTTGTTTCTTCGCCTTCTTTCATCTTTATTAATACTCTACTTCCTAATGGTTTAATCATTTTATAACCTCCTTTAAGTTTTTGTATTAGCACTCTATTTAAGTGACTGCTAATACTTTATACCCTTTTGTCTCAAATGTCAATACTTTTTCTCTTTTTTCACATAAAGTTCACATATCTATTATATTCCCAATGATTTTATTATATTCCTTATAATCTTGCTTTTTTTAGCCGAAACCGTTATAATATTTTTATGAGAAAATTAATTGTAGATAAAAAATATAATGAAAAGAAATTAAATAAATTTTTATTAGACAACATTCCAACACTTTCTTCTAATCTTTTTTATAAAACTTTACGAAAAAAAGATATTAAAGTCAATAATAAAAGAATTTGTGAAAATGTTACTCTATATGAAAAAGATGAAGTTTTGGTGTATATTCCTGAAAATTTATTAGAGCAGTCCATCGACATAAATATATTTTTTGAAGATGATAATATATTAATCATTAACAAACCATATAATATGGAAGTAACAGGTGCAAACAGTTTAACTAGTCATATTCATCAAAAATATCAACATGCAAATTTAAAACCAATGCCTTGTCATCGAATTGATAGAAATACTACTGGTTTAGTATTATTTGCTAAAAATGAAGATGCTTTAGAAATTTTATTAAATAAATTTAAAAATCATGAAATTGAAAAGCATTACTTAGCTTTAGTTTATGGCATTCCTAAAGAAAATTTCAAGCGTTGTGAAGCCTATTTATTTAAAGATAATAAAAATTCCCATGTTTATATTTCCGATTCTTTTAAAAAAGGATATCAAAAAATTATTACTACATATCAAGTTTTACAAAAAAATGATGATAATACTGCCCTTTTAGATGTTTCTATCGAAACTGGTAAAACTCATCAAATCAGAGCTCATCTTGCATATTTAGGCTACCCTATTATTGGTGATCGGAAAATATGGACTAAATGAGATTAATAAGGCATTTGGTAAAAAATATCAAATGCTTTGCAGTTATATTCTAAAGTTTAATTTCAAAACTGATAGTGGAATTTTGAATTATTTAAATGGTAAAAGCTTCTATTTAAAAGAGGATTTGGGGACGGCCCCATAATCCTCTTTTTTTTATGATAATAAATAATTTTGAAAAAATCAAAAAGAGGATTATGGAGCCGTCCCCAAATCCTCCCAAATCTTCCCAACTTCTCCCAAATCCTTCAAAATTCTCACTCATAATATCAAGATGTCCAATTAATTACTACTTTAAACAAATCTCCATCTATAATAATATCAAAATTACCACCTTGAAGTTCTGTCAAACTTTTTGCAATAGATAAACCTAACCCACTTCCATCGGTGTATCTTGATTTATCACCTCTCACAAACCTTTGCATCAATTCATCACTACTAATATTTAACTTTTCTTTTGATATGTTTTTTATACTTATTTCTATGTCTTTCCTTGCTTTTTTTACATCAATATAAACTCTAGAATTTTCCAATGCATATTTGGTAATATTGCTAAATAAATTTTCTATCACTCTATACAAATATCTATTATCTGCTTTTATCTTAATTGCTTCATCTGGTATGTTCAATTCAATCTTCAAATTTTTTGTTTCGAATCTATCCTTAAATTCTCCTATACTTTGATGTAATAACTCTTTCAAGTCAATTTCTTCGATTGTTAGCTTTACATTACCAGAAGACACCTTAGAAGCTTCCACTAAATCTTCTGTTAGTTTTTTTAATCTTTGAGATTTATTATCTAAAATTTGGACATATTCTTTTACTTTTTCATCTTCAATATTTTCTTTTTTCAATAAATCCACATAGTTTATAATTGAAGTTAAAGGTGTTTTAATATCATGTGAAACATTTGTAATTAATTCTGTTTTCAATCTCTCCGATTTTAAACTCTGCTCTATTGCATTAGAAAATCCTCCTGCTATATCATTAATATATATTGCCATTTCTTTTAAAATTCCTTGCAATTCACTATCATCCAAATGAATATCCGTTTTGCCTTGATAAATTTCTTTAAGTGCATCCTTTATCTCTTCTTGTTCTCTACCCTGCTTTCGCAATTTATAAAAAACCCAACACCAAAATATAATTAATACTAACAATGTAAATATATTTAAAAATACTGTACCTAAAATAATACTAATTAGTACAAATCCCCAATAATATCTAAAAATTTTCTTGCTCGAAGATGTATTTTTTTCAAATTCCTTTATCCATTTCCTTATTTTAACATAGCACCATTTTATAATTTTATATATTAAAAAACTTTTCCATAATGTCCCAGACTTTATTCTTTTTATAGTTGTAACTGTTAAAATAGCACAAAATACATAACAAATAAAGTACGTCATTATTGTTAAAATTAAACAAAAGACATAAGAACTATTAGTTAAATTAACATAGATGCTTAAAAAGACTATTATAAACAAAAGACATCCACAACTAATTATTTCATATGGTATCTTATCAATAAAATTTAAACTAATACCTTTCTTTTCCTTACTATGACCAATTGACCAAAGTAAGTATCCTACAATCATAATTAACAATATTATACTAATAGTACAAATATATACTGGTAAGATTTTATGTTGTAATAAAAAGTCGTAAATATTACGATTAAATGCAAAATTTGTAGTTTGCGTCGTTTTCATTTCATCATAACAACTATATATGTCATATTCCTCTGTATATAAATATTTTTCATAATAATTATATTTTAAATTATATTGATTAATATAATTTAAATTGCTCTCTATTTTTCCTTCTACCAAATTCCAATAAACTTCTTGATTTTTCATGCTGTCTATTACATCTTGATATTGATTACTTTTGATATTAGTAAACATTTTTCCAGTTTTTCTTTCAATAATAACATAATTAATGTAAGCCCCTATTCCGTTGCTATAATTATATATGTCCTGATTATTTGAATAATAATATGTATTGCCTTTTTCATCCTTCACTTCTCTAAAATTATATCCATATTCTACTTGCTTACAATCTTCTAATTTTGATATAAAAAAGCCAATATAATTATTAGCAAATTGTTCAGTTTGCGAATACTTAGTTTCTTCCTTACTAACATTCATCTCATTTAAATATAAAATGTGAAGGCAACTACAACCGAAGTAATAACACTAATATTGGAAACATTATATAGCATATGAACTTTAAAAATACTGAATGTCTTATTTTTTCCATTTCTATATCCTTTCTATTTTATAACCAATCCCCCAAATTACTTTCAAATATTTGGGTTCTTTTGGATTGATTTCGATTTTCTCACGAATATGTCTAATGTGAACAGCAATTATATTTTCTGCTCCAAAGCCTTCTTCGTTCCATACATTCTCATAAATTTCTCTAATTGAATATACTTTTCCTTTATTTTCTAATAAAAATTTTAAAATATTAAATTCTGTAGCAGTCAATTTAACCTCTTTTCCATCTACTGTCACCTTTTTTGTTTCATCATTTAATATCAACTGACCACTTTGATATATTTTACTATTGTTTTCTAGAGTCCCGCAAGCTTACATATCTTCTTATATTTGAATTAACTCTAGCAATTAACTCTAATGGATTAAATGGTTTTGTAATGTAATCATCTGCACCCGCATTTAGTCCTCCTATTTTGTCATAATCTTCTGATTTCGCAGATAATAAAATAACTGGTATTGTTTTATCATTTCTTATGTCTTCTAATGTTTCTATTCCATCTTTCTCTGGCATCATTATATCTAATATAACCAAATGAATTTCATTTTTTTCTATAACTTCTAATGCTTGTTTTCCATTGTATGCCTTTAGTACGTTATACCCTTCTTTTTTTAAATATATGTCTATTGCATTTACTATTTCTTTATCATCATCTACCACTAATATATTATACATTTTTATTTCTCCTTTATTTATAAGTATAACATAATATTTATGAATAAAAAATAGAGAAAATCTTAATTTTCTCTTAAATGATTTAGAAACAACAAAAAGCCATGATAGTATAACCCATTCCAATGCCATATATTATTAATTTTAGAGTAATACGAATGTAAGAAAAATGTTTTAGAAATTTTTAATTCATTTTATGGAAAGAGTTCACGCTTGACGTGGAAGGGTGCCATAAAATGAATTTAGAATTTCTTAAATTTTTTTTGAAACCGAGTTATTACGATAAAATTAATAATATATGGCATTGGAATGGGTTATACTATCATGGCCTTTTGTTGTTTTTAAAATGATTCTCCTACTTTTTCTATATGAATGTATCTAATTTTTTGAAAAGAATATTCTGACATTGGCTTATTAAAACTATCTAAAGTATGACATGCAATCTTTATTCCTTTTAAAGTAAATTTATTTTCTACACTAACAACCACTAATGTATGGGCAAATTTTTCTCCGTCAAAAGATATTTGCACTATATCTCCTAATTCAATATATCTTTGCGATGTTTCAATTCCTTGAGGTCCAATACCTCTGTTATTAACTAAAAATTGATACAGATATTCTACTCCACTCCAAGATGGAGATTTATTATTTCCATTAATATAATACCAGCCTTTTTCCTTTGTATAATTCATTTTTTTACTTCCAGCAAAAATGCATTGAGAAGCAAAACTAGTGCAATCACCACCTACTGGGTCAAAATTATAATATTTTGGATTTCTAGCAAATGCCCATTTTTTAGCATATTCAATAACAGCTAAACGATTATATTCTTTATATGTCATATCTGAATCACCCTGATAAAATATATTATATTAATAAAAAAAAAGAACAAGACTATTATGGAAGCTGCTGAAAAAGTAGCAGAAAAAAATAGTGAGTCAGAAAATATTTTTTCTAATTCACTATTCTTATATTAAATTAATAGAAGAACCCACATTCTTTAATTTTGTTTTCTAGTATTTAGTTACACTATTAAAATTGGACGGAAAGAAGCGTATTCGCCAGAAGACGGTAAACCGCTGTAGTTACGATAATGCGCCCTATCATAGTTGGCATTGTAACGACCTCCTCTTAGAACACAAGGATCCTTAGAATTATAATTTGTTTCAGTTGTCCTTTCATAACAATTGCTCGCGATATCCCATACATTGCATATTTTGTCTTCCTTAGTATTATCATTTATATTATTCGTTCCTGTATTTGCTATTCCATCAGATTCAGTATTTAAACTAGTTTGTTGTGAATACGGTATTGTTTTCGCTTCTGAATTTCTATCATCAAATGTTTGTAAAAATACTATTGCTGTATCCCATGCATAACTATTCATTAAATCACTTTCAAATGTAGTAGATATATACATATTTCTACATAGCTCTGATGCTTTATTTTGTGTTGTACAATTCAATACTTGTGCTTCTGGCTTTTCTACTAATTTTCCTCCTATATATCTTGTCCAACTTAATTCATTATCACTATTACTTGTTTTTTGCTCTGTATATCTTTCTACTCTTGCTTCATATCTTCCTATATAATATCCTCCTACTTCTTCTACTTTCGTTTTTCCATTTACTTTTTGTGTAAATGCATTATATACTTCTAGTTTAGCTGTTTTATTTCCATAATTTAAAAAATCTTCTGCTTCTGAATTTTCTTCTTTGTTTCCTCCTGAATATGAGCTTTCTTCTCCTGTAGCACTATCAAAATCATATCTACCTATGTTTATTGTCTTAGCATTTCCTTCTGTTTTTGCTTCATCTGTATAAATTGTTCCTACTGGTATCCATACAAATTGACTTCCTTTTGTATTTTCATATGTTGCATCTTCTATTACTACTCCCTTTGTTACATCTTCTCCTTCTACAATTTTAAATCCCTCTGGTACTACTACTTTGTTTCCATATGCATCTTCTATTTCTCTATCTTCATTTTTCTGATATACATGCCCTGTCCTTATTGCTTCCTCTACGGTCGTTGGAGTTTTAAAATTTATCGTTCTACTTCCTATTGTTATTTCTCCTGTTTCTTTTATTGTTGCTCTTTCCTCTGCTGTTATTAGTTTTCTTTTTTCTAAGCTATCTAATAATCCTTCTAATGTTTGCACTGTTCCTTGTGCCGTTTGACTGTCCATTTCTTGGTTGACTTTCCATAGGTTACATTCTTCTTCTACTGTTGCTCCTCTTGTTTCTACTTTTGCTTTTTCTGCTTGGTTTAATATTCCATTGTTTCCAAGCAATGTCGCTATACTCACTCCTGCAAGTATTAGTAAAACTATTATAGTTATAACTAATGCAATTAATGTTATTCCTTTGTTTTTTCTCATTTTTTTCCTCACTTTCTTTTGTTATTATGTTATTTTGTATATACATATTTACTATACTTATATCACATTAATTTTTTTCTTGCAAGTTTTTTTTTGCTTTTTATTTTCTAACCAAAAATAGTGAACTAGAAAAAATTATTTTCTAATTCACTATTCTTTTGTGCTACTTTTTCAGTAGCCTCCGCTATTATGCTGTTTCCTTTTCGTCCTGATTTTCGGGCATTTGTCTCTTCTTTTTTATAATTGGTTTACGCACTAATTTTTCTTCATTAATAACTATGTCTGGTCCTGTTCCATTTAGTACTGTATCTTTTGTTATTGTACACTTTTCTATATTTGGATTAGAAGGTATTTCATACATTATATCTCTCATTATTTCTTCTATAATAGAACGAAGTCCTCTAGCCCCTGTCTTTCTTTCAATTGCTCTATCAACAATAGCTTCTAAAGCTTCTTGATTAAATGCTAATTCTACCTCGTCAATTTGAAATAGTTTTTGATATTGTTTTACCAATGCATTTTTTGGTTCTACTAATATTTTTATTAAAGCTTCTTTATCTAACTCTTGTAGTGTTGCTACAATTGGTAATCTTCCAATAAATTCTGGTATTAAACCAAATTTTAATAAATCTTGTGGTAATAATTGTTGGAAAATCTCATATTGCTTAATTTCTTTTTTACTTTTAATTTGACTTCCAAATCCAATTGCCTTTTCTCCAGTTCTATCTTTAATAATGTCTTCTAGTCCTTCAAATGCTCCTCCACAAATGATTAATATATTTTCTGTATTTATTTGGATTAACTCTTGATTTGGATGCTTTCTTCCTCCCTGTGGAGGTACAGAAGCAATCGTTCCCTCAATAATTTTTAATAAAGCCTGTTGTACTCCTTCTCCGCTAACATCTCTAGTAATAGAAGGATTTTCAGATTTTCTTGTTATTTTATCAATTTCATCTATATAAATAATACCTTTTTCTGCTTTTTGCACATCTCCATCAGCTGCTTGTATTAATTTTAATAAGATATTCTCAACATCTTCTCCTACATAACCTGCTTCTGTCAATGTTGTTGCATCTGCTATGGCAAATGGCACATTTAATATTTTAGCTAAAGTTCTTGCCAATAAAGTTTTTCCACAACCGGTTGGTCCCAATAATAAAATATTACTTTTTTGAATTTCTACATCATCCTTAGTAGCATTTTCTTCATGTGCAATTCTTTTATAGTGATTATATACAGCTACTGATAAAGTCTTTTTGGCTTCTTCTTGCCCAATTACATAGTCGTCTAATACCTTTTTAATTTCTTTTGGACTTGGAATATCGTTTAACTCATTTAATGTATATCCTGCTTTTTCATCTTCATATAATTCAGATTCTATAATGCTAGTACAAAGCTCTACGCATTCATCACAAATATATACTCCTGGTCCAGCTACTATCTTTCTAACATTTTCTTGTGCCTTTCCACAAAAAGAACATCTTACACTTTTAGGGGTATCGTTTTTTGCCATTTTCTTCTCTCCTTTAATACGCTTTTCTATAATTACTATTATTTTCTTTTGTCCATAATACCATCAATTAAACCATATTTTAATGCTTCTTCTGCTGTCATATAATTATCTCTTTCAGTATCTTTTTGAATTGTCTCAATAGATTGACCTGTTCTTTCACTTAAAAATTTATTTAGCTTTTCTCTTGTTTTAATTAAATGGTCTGCATGAATTTTTACTTCTGTTGCTTGACCTGAAATTCCGCCTCCACCAATTAATGGTTGATGAATTAAAATTTCAGCATTTGGAGTAGCAAATCTTTTTCCTTTTTCACCAGCAGCTAAAAGTGCAGCTCCCATACTAGCAGCCATTCCTACACATATAGTAGTTACTGGGCATTTGATATAGTTCATTGTATCAATAATTCCCATTCCATCTGTGATAGAACCACCTGGTGAATTAATATATAAATTAATATCCTTATCTGGGTCTTCTGACTCTAAGAATAATAACTGTGCAATTACTAAACTAGATGTTGTTGGATTTACGTCCTCCCCTAAAAATATAATTCTATCTTTCAATAATCTTGAAAAGATATCATAAGATCTCTCCCCTTTATTTGTTTGCTCTATTACATAAGGTACTAAACTATCTTTTTCTAACATAATTTTCCTCCTTGTTAATTCTTTTTACTTTTTACCATTTTAATGGCAAATTATTTTAAAATCCAAAAAGTTGGGAATAAAATTTTACTTTTTGATTTTACACCCCAACCTTTATATTTTATTTCATTTTTGCATTCTTTACTAAAAATTCCATGGCCTTTTCTGATGTTAATCCTTCTTTTACATATTTTCTTACATTTTCATTTTTTAAGAATTCCTCATCATTTTCTCTTCCATAATTTTTAGCCATTTCTTTTAATTTTTCATCAATGTCTTTTTCTGTTGTTTCAATCTTTTCTGCTTTTATAACAGCTTCTAAAGCTAATCTTGATTTAATTGCTTCCATTGCTTGAGGTTCATATTCTTTTCTCATATCTTCTTGGCTTTTTCCCATCATTTGAAGATATTGATCCAATTTTAATCCTTGATAAGATAATCTTTGTTCAATGTCTTTCATCATATTATCAATTTCTAATTCTACCATACCAGATGGAATATCCACTTTGATGTTTTCACAAACAGATTTCATAACAGCTTCCTGTGTCTCATATTTTGCTTTCTCATCATTTTCTTTTTGTATTTTTTCTTTTATACTATCTTTTAGTTCTTTTAACGTATCAAATTCACTTACATCTTTTGCAAATTCATCATCTAATTTTGGTAATTCTTTTTTCTTTATTTCATGAACTTTTACTTTAAATGTTGCATCTTTTCCGGCTAAATCTTTTGAAAAGTATTCATCTGGGAATTTTACTTTAATATCTCTTTCCTCATCAATTTTCATTCCAATTACTTGATCTTCAAATCCTGGAATAAAGCTGTTACTTCCAATTTCCAAATCATGTCCTTCTGATTTTCCCCCTTCAAATGCTTTTCCATCAACAAATCCTTCAAAATCAATAGTTGCAATGTCTCCACTCTCAACTGGTCTATCTTCAATAGAAATCATTCTAGCATTATGTTCTTGCATGTGGCTTAATTCATGTTCTATATCATGGTCTGTAACATTATACTCAATTTTTTTGATTTCTATACCTTTATATTTTCCAAGTTGTGCTTCTGGTTTTGTTTGCATAATTGCTGTAAAAATCAAATCTTTTCCTTTTTCCATTTGTGTTATATCAATGTCTGGTCTGCTTACTACTTCTATGTTATTTTCTTTTACCGCTTCTTCTAATGCATCTTGTGCTACTTCATTAAATGCATCTTCGTAAAATATTTCTTTTCCATAATATTTTTCTACGATTTGCATTGGTGCTTTTCCTTTTCTAAATCCTGGTATATTAAAGTATTTTGCACTTTTAAAGTAAACTTTTTTGATTGCTTCATCAAATTTACTTGCTTCGATTGTTATTTCTAATTTTACTTCATTTGCGTTTTTAGTTTTTTCAACTTTACAATTCATTGTTTTCAATCCTTTCTTTTTTTATAGCTCATATATTATATCACATTTTTCTTATTTTGCAAGAAATTTTTCACTTTTTTTTAGAAATATATTGACAAAAAAAAAACAACATATTATAATGTTAATTGTCGTTGACATTGACCAGTTCAATATTATATGCAGATGTGGCGGAACTGGTAGACGCACAGGACTTAAAATCCTGCGGTTGAATAAACCGTGCCGGTTCGATT
>CANQES010000019.1 GCA_947595555.1 uncultured Clostridia bacterium
ATTATACTAAAAATTTTTTTTATTTTCAACATATCATATCTATAAAATAATACGAGTATCAAATTGTTAATCTGATACTCGTACTAGTTTTAACATACCTGCATTTCTTTTTTTATTTTTTCTAATTGTTTTTTATCAATTTTTGTCATATCAATTATAAATTCATCACTTGTTTTTCTTTTTATCATTTCTTTTACAATTTGTATCATTTTTTGTTCTTTTCCTGTTTCTATTCCTTTTTCTTCTGCTATTCTGTCTTTTTCTCTTCTCTCTTCTAATACCTCTATAAATAATCTTTCAAAATTTGTCATGTTTTCTTCTCCTCCTTTTCCTTCCATCAATTTTTTATATCTTTCTATTTCTTCTTTATCCAATTTCTTTCGTATATCATTTGAGTATGTTAACATGATTTTTATACATCTCATCTCTTCTTCTGTTAATCCTTTTTTTACTAGTTTTTCTATTACTTCATTGAATTTCTCTTTCGTCTCTATCTTTTCAAATAACAATGCTTTCGATAATTCTGTCTTTTCTTCTATTAACTCTTCTATACTATAATCATTTATATCTATTAGGTTGTACTTTGGATATTCCAATTCCTTTATATTCTCATATTTTTCCTGTTTTTCACTTATGCTTATTGGTACATCCCACTTCTTTCTTCCTGTATATAGTACAATTGGACATATTAGTGGGTATTTCTCATTTATTTTTATGTCTCTCTTTTTCCCTATTATTAACTGTAAACAATATTCTAACATCCTCTCTGGCATTTTGTTATCTATTGTGCTTTGATGTTCTACTATAAAATATACTTCCTTTTCTTTTATTTTATATATAATGTCTGATTCCTTGGTCTTAAAATTCGATGTTATAAATTTTGTATTATATTTTTCGATATCACCTTCCCCTATCTTTATTTCTTTTTCGTGTATTACATATTTTTTTATTAATTCTATAAATTCTTTCTTAATGTCTAATGTCTCTTTAAAGATTTTGTCATGATATTGATGTGTCCCTTCTTTTTGATATTCTTCTTCATCTTCATGTACTACTAATGGCATTGGATATTTCACAATATATGTCCAATAGTCTTTTGGTGTAAAAATCACCATATACATTCCTCCTTATAGTATAATTTTTATTTGCTTATTCGTCAATTTTTATTTTACAGTAAAATTATGCTTTTTCTTTTGTTATTACTGTTTTTTACCTTTTATCGCCTTCTTTCTCTCTTTTACTTTTTTCTTGGAATTTTTTTAGATTTAAATTAATAAAGATATAAAATTTATTGATTGTGCCACTATTATAGTATCTTTATTTCCAAAAGTCAATACTGCATTTTGTAAATTCTCCCAACTACATAATGACATATAATGCCAAGGCTTTTATAATTATATTTTTTCATAACTTTGGTGTCGCAACTTCCATAAAAAAATTAAGATGTCAGTTGCTCCAAATCGCACTCACACAGTTCGTTTGGTCGCTTACGCAGTTATTCAAAATATAATTATAAAAAGCCTTGGCATATAGTTGATTATGTAGTGGAATATTACATATGAAACTTTCTAATAACCGCTTCTTTAATATCTTTTGTACATAAAACCAAACAAAAAATGAAATTCACAATAGAAATACTAGTTGCAATAACACTAAATATCGTATTTTTTACCATATGCTCTTTCATAAAGAAAACTGGCAACATACTAAAAAGCACAATAATTAATTGGTAAATTGCATACTTTATATATTTTTTATGACTTACAATAGTTAATATTAGCATGGTAATATTAGCAATCATAATAATAATAGGAATAGCAATATTAAAAGACCATCCTCTATATCCTATCTTGTAGTCAATATAAATGGTTAGTGCTGAAAGAACTATTGCTTGTAGTAGCACATGTCCAGCTATATTAACATTATGCCTAATAGAATAAATAACTGTTATCCAAATATATAAAATTCCTGCATTTGCTAAAGCAGCCCATGGAATTCTAGGAGTAGTTACATGATTAATTTTCAATAATATCAATGCTATAACTATAGAAAAACATATTAAAATACTTATAATTTTATCTGTTTTTTTAGCTTTAATCTTTTCCGGATATATCATCTAAAACACCATTACTTTCTATTTCTATTTTAATTCCCTTTTTCTTTAAAAACTCATAAAAGTTCTTCTCTATTCTATTATTTTGTATAATTGATGTAAACGAAAAAACTAATTTATCTTCAAAAGTACAACTAGAACATTTTATTTTTTCTACTGGCTCTGGTGCAATCAACATTAAAAAATAGTCAATATAATCTTTATATTTTCCTATAATACCAATTCTTCCAATATTTGAAAAAGTTGTAGTAGTATATTTTCTGATTTCAATATAGCTTAATCGAACTACTGCTTTTTTTATAAACAAAGGAATTGGTCGAATAAAAGGATTATTTCCTATCTTCACATTAGCAGACATTGTTTTCATTATTTCTGTTTCAGTTAATCTTTTTTGAAAATCATTCTTAACAAATTCTAATATTTTATCAAATGTGTCTAACTTATCTTTTTTCAACTCTGCTTCCAATGTAATATATGAAAAAAAATTAGACATTGTATCAGAAGGAAAATATTTCTTCAAATTAACTGGTACACACACCTTTACTGGTTTTTTTCCTTTATACTTAATATAATTTTCTTGATAAATACTATATATTAAAACAGCTGTCAAATATTGTGTAATCGTTGCTTCATTTTTCTTGCATTCTCTTTTTAAATCTTCCAAATTAATAATTTCATGTATGCAACTAATAGCCCCTAAATTTATTTTCTTTCCCCTTAATATATAAGCCTTCTTACTAGAAGCATTTGACTTAGCCTTTTTATCATAATTCTTAATATAACTATCTTCTGTATTATATTCTATTTTTCTAATTCGTCTAGCATCCTCATCTAATTCTTTTGGATACTTTAACTCTAAATAAGAATAAATAATTTCTTTAAAAAAGATAGCCCCACTACTTCCATCTGTTAATGAATGAAAGATATCAATATTAATTTTATTTTTAAAATAAGTTACTTTAAATAAATAATCATTATTGCGTCTTCTGTCTATATATTTACATGGATAATCTGTTTCTTCTTCTATTTTAGGTTCTTTCATATTATCTTCTAAATAATACCAAAATAAACCTGCTTTCATTTTTACTCTAAAGGATTTGTATTTTTCTAATGCCTGTTTTACAGCTTCTTTCAATAAATTAGGTTCAACCGTTTCTTTTAAAACTGCTGACAAGCGAAATACTGTACTATATTTTTTTCCTGTTGATATAGGGAAAATTTTAGCTGAATTATCTAATCTTCTCCAATATAATTCATCTCTACTTTTCATTTACAATCTTCTTTCTTGCTAATATTATTTTCCTTATAATATCATAACTATAAATATAACTCAAGTAATATATTAATATATTTTGAGGATTATGGGGCCGTCCCCAATTCCTTAAAAATTTTGTATTAAAATGTATTGGCAAATAATAAAAATTGTGATACAATACAGTAAATTTTAAGATATATTGTCAAAAGATGAAAGGAAGGAAAAAATTATGGAGCTTAATAGATGTAGTAGATGTGGTAATTTTTATGTATCAGAGGGAAATGTATGCCCTAAATGTCGTATAAAAGATGGTGCTGAATTTTCAGCTTTTAAAGTATATGTAGAGGAAAATGGTTTTGAAAATTCTCTAGATACAATTTCTCAAGATACAGGAATTTCTATAAAAAATTTAAATAGATTTTTAGGATATGAAGAATTTCAAGCTTATCAAAAAGAGTTGAATAGCATTGAAGAGTTAAAAAATGCAATTGGTAGATTAGGCAATAACGAATAGATTGAAGGGATGTAATTTTAATGGAAAATGTTTTTAACATATTAGAAGAAAGAGGATATATTGAGCAATTGACTCACCCACAAGAAATTAAAGAACTTTTTCAAAAGGAATCTGTACCTTTTTATATTGGAATTGATCCAACAGCAGATAGTTTGCATGTTGGACATTTTGTTTCTTTAATGGTTGCAAGTCATATGCAAAGATTTGGTCATAAACCAATTATTTTAGTTGGTGGAGGAACTGCAACTATTGGTGACCCTTCTGGAAAAACAGATATGAGGAAAATGCTCTCTCGTGAAGAATTAGATTATAATGTAGAATGTATAAAAAAACAAATTGAAAAATTTGTTAGTTTTGAAGGAGAAAATGCTGCTATTATTGTCAATAATGCAGATTGGTTGTTAGATTTAAAATTTGTTGATTTTGTACGTGAAATTGGAAGTCTATTCTCTGTTAATAAAATGCTTGCTGCTGAATGTTATAAGCAAAGATTAGAAACTGGTTTAACATTTTTTGAGATGAGCTATATGTTAATGCAATCTTATGACTTTTTATATTTATACAATAAATATGGTTGTAAACTTCAAATGGGTGGAAATGACCAATGGTCTAACATTATTGGTGGAGTTGAATTGATTAGAAAAATAGGTAAAGATGATTCTTTTGGGTTAACTTTTAAACTTTTGACAACAAAAGAAGGAAAAAAGATGGGTAAAACTGAAAAAGGTGCTTTATGGCTAGACCCTAAAAAAACATCACCTTATGAATTTTATCAATATTGGAGAAATGTTGAAGACAGCAGTATTGAAAATGTATTTAAAATGCTTACTTTCTTGCCAATGGATAAAATCAAAGAACTTTCTTCTTATAAAGATGAAAAAATTAATGAAGCAAAAAAAATATTAGCATTTGAAATTACTAAATTAATTCATGGAGAAGAAGAAGCTAAAAAGGCTGAAGAAGCTTCAAATGCATTATTTAATGGTCAAGGAAGCCTTGAAAACATGCCTACTGTCAAAGTAGAAAATACTAATATATCAATTTTAGACGCTATTATTTTAACTGGTATAGCACCTTCTAAGGGTCAAGGAAGAACATTAATTAACCAAGGTGGCATTTCTTTGAATGACAAAAAAATAACTGATAGCAATTATGTTCTATCAAATAACGATTTTTCTAATGGATATGCAATTCTAAAAAAAGGAAAAAAAGTATTTTATAAATTAGAGCTTAACTCTATCTAATGGGAGATTTTTATGAATCACAACTATTTAAAAAAATTAGAATTCTATAAAATAATAGAATTACTAAAACAATTTTGTACAATGATGCAAGCCAAAGAGCTTGCATCTCAATTACTACCAAGTAACAAAATAAATGAAGTAAAACAGCTTTTACAAGAAACAAGTGAAGCTGTTAATTTAATATATCGCAATTCTACTCCTTCTTTTTATGAGATTGCTGATATAACTATAGATTTAAAAAAATTAGAAAGCAATTCTTCTTTATCTATAAAATCTCTTTTAAATTTAGCCCTTATATTTAAACTATCACAAGAACTAAAGGATTATTTTAATAAAGACTTTTTGGATATCACAGATTACCCTACTTTGGCTAATTTATTTAGTGAATTATATACAAATAAAAAAATTTATGAGCAAATTTATAGTTGTATTTTAGATGAAAACACAATTGACGACAAAGCTTCTAAAACCTTACAATCAATCAGACATCAAAAAAGACATCTAGAACAAGGTATCAAATCGCAATTAAATGATATGATACACTCTTCTGCCTATTCAAAATACATACAAGAGCCTATTGTCACTATGAGACATAATAGGTTTGTAATTCCTATTAAAGAAGAATATCGTTCACAAGTAAAAGGATTTATTCATGATATCTCAAATGCTGGCTCAACAGTTTTTATTGAACCTCTTTCTGTTTTCGAAAAAAACAATGAATTAAACAGCATAAAAAAAGAAGAAGAATTAGAAATTGAAAAAATTTTACAAGAACTCTCAAAACTATTTTATCCTTATACAAAAGAATTAAAAACAAATATTGACATACTTAGTAAATTAGATTTTATATTTGCAAAAGCAAAATTTTCAAAATCTATACATGCTACTACACCAATAATTAATACACAAAAAGAAATTCATTTGAAAAATGCTGTACACCCTTTATTAGAAAGAAGTTCTGCAGTTCCTATTTCTATTGATTTAGGTAAGGATTTTTCTGTACTACTAATTACAGGACCTAACACAGGTGGGAAAACTGTTACTTTAAAAACTGTTGGACTTTTAACTTGTATGTCATGTAGTGGTCTAAATATTCCATGTGATGAAAACTCTAGCATATACGTTTTTGATAATATATTTGCTGATATTGGTGATGAGCAAAGTATTGTTGATTCTCTAAGTACCTTCTCTTCTCACATATTAAATATTGTTGACATTACTAATACTGCTACAGAAAATTCACTTATTTTATTAGATGAATTAGGTTCTGGCACTGATCCTTTGGAAGGTGCCAATCTTGCTATTAGTATATTAGATTATTTTAAAACAATCGGATGTTTAACTATTGCAACTACTCATTATCAAGAATTAAAGCAATATGCTCTAGTAACAGATGGTTTTGAAAATGCTTCTGTTGAATTTGATATTAATACATTAAGTCCTACTTATAGACTTTTAATTGGTATTCCTGGTAAAAGCAATGCTTTTGACATTAGTGAAAAACTAGGATTAAACATGAGTATTATTAATAAAGCAAAAAGTTTTATGACTTCTAATCAGATAGATATTGAAAATTTACTTAAAAATATATATGATGATAAATCTTTATTAGAAAGACAAAAGCAAGACATATCACAAGAATTGGAAAAAGTTACAAGTCTAAGAAAATCTCTTGAAAAAGATAGTATGAAATTGAAGGAGCAAGAAAAAGATTTGATTAATAATGCCAAAATTAAAGCTAGACATATCTTGTTAGAGGCTAAAGAAGATGCTAATTCTTTATTAAAAGATATGAAAAATTTATCAAATTCTAAAGACTTGAATTCTTTAAGAAATCAGCTTAATCAAAAAATTAAAGATATAAAATTAGACAGTTCATCTCCTACTTTACCTAAAAATAATATTCCAGTTGATGATATTAAACCTAATATGGAAGTATTTGTTACCACTTTAAATCAAAATGGTATTGTTCTTTCCCATGTTTCTAAGTCTAATGAAGTACAAGTTCAAGTGGGACATTTGAAAATGAATATTCCTATTACTGATTTATCAAAGTCAGTTTCTTCCACAAATAAAAATATTTCTAGCAGTTCTTCTTATGCTATGTCTAAAGCTAAAAATGCAAAAACAGACATTAATGTAATCGGTCTTAATGTAGAAGAAGCTATTTTTGTTGTTGATAAATTTTTAGATGATAGTAGTTTAGCCAAATTACAAACAGTTAGAATTGTTCATGGAAAAGGTACTGGAAAATTAAGAAATGGCATTCATACTTTTCTTAAAAATCATCCACATGTTAAATCTTTTAGGCTTGGAACTTTTGGTGAAGGCGAAATGGGCGTTACAATAGTAGAATTATATTAATTATTATTCTCGTATGTGAAGTTTCTAATATAAATAATTTATCGTATTAATTCCATGTAAAAAGAGAGATTTTAAAATCTCTCTTTTCTTACTGTGGTGCGGATGAAGGGACTCGAACCCCCACGCACAGGCACTGGTTCCTAAGACCAGCGCGTCTACCAGTTCCGCCACATCCGCATATTGACTTGACATTGTATATAATAACATATTTTTGTTTTTATTGTCAAGTCATTTTATTTATTTTTATAGTAATATCAAAATTAGATTTATAATGTCATTTAAAGAATAAAGCCTTTGATTTTATAACTACTTTGTGGTATTTTATAGAAAATAATGTATAAAATAATTAAAAAAATGCAAAAAATATGTAACAAAATCTAATTTTAAATGTCATATATACAAAGGAGGATAAAAGTATTATGCAAAATATGGAAGAAATATATAAAGAATACTTTGAAACAGTTCGTAAATATTTATTCTGTTTAACGCATAATCAAGATATTTCTGAAGAACTGACACAAGAAACATTTTATAAAGCAGTTCAAAAAATAAACTCATTTAAGGGAAACTGCAAAATGTCTGTATGGTTATGTCAGATAGCAAAAAATTTATGGTATAACGAATTAAAAAAGCAGAAAAAATTTAAAAATATTGGTGAAGAAGATTTAGATAGTATTCAAAATCAAATAGAAACAGAACAACTTGTTATTTCAAATGATGAAAAAGTAGAACTATATAAAAAGTTACAAAAACTTGATGACAGAACACGAGAAGTTATATATTTAAGAATTACGGGCGAATTAAGCTTTAAAGAAATTGCAACTATACTAAACAAAACAGAAACATGGACAAGAGTTACTTTTTATAGAGGAAAAAAGAAATTAGAGGAGGGTGATTAAAATGAAAGATAAAAAGCATTGTACAATTGTTCAAGATTTATTACCAAACTATATTGAAAATTTAACTGAAAAAGAGACAAATACATTTATAGAAGAACATTTAAAAGAATGTGATGAATGTAAAAAAGTATATGAATTATTAACAAAAGAAATAAAAAATGAAAATAAAAGTGAAAATAAAAAAGATATTAACTATATGAAAAAATATAATACAAAAATAAGAACTTTAAAGACTATTATTATAATAATATTTACTATATTTATAATATTAACAGGAAGAAAACTTATTATTATTGAAAAAGTAAAAAATTTATCAAATCCATATATTACTTCTGATAATTATTATGTAAAAAATAACACTTATATAAACAGTACACTTTCTAAGCACGAAATTTTCAACAAGGGACATGTTAGATTAGTAAAATATATATATCCCGATATATCTGGACATCTTATACATTATTATAAAGATAATGTAATGAACGCATATGCTCAAGTTAATGACCAAAAAATAGCTATATTAAATACGCCTATTGATATGGGTAATTGGTTAGAATCAAACCGATTAAAAAGCAAAAATATTTTAGAAGATATAATAATGGCTATATTTACTAATATTACGACAGAAGAATGTAATGGAAAGCAATGTTATAGAATTAGCAATATACCAGAATTTATAGATATGGATGGTCCATTTTATTCAATTTTATATATAGATAAAGATACTGGCTTATTTATTAGAACAGTTAGACCAGCTGGAGAATGGGCTACTCTACAAGATGGAGAATTTGTTAAAAGAAGAGAACCAGATACCATTGATGATTATGAATATAAATTTAATTGTGTAACAGAAGAACAGATACAAGAGCCAAATGTAGATGAATACGAAATTCACACTTAATATAAGAACAGAAAAAATTGTATTGCAGTAAAAGTATAATAAAATTTTTATAAATGAAAAAGAAGTGTCTCCATTTTATTTTGGATACACTCCTTCTTTCTCTAAAATTTCATTTCCTATTGCATGCAATAAGTGGGTTTTACCAAGTCCATTTTTACTATATAAAAATACAACTAACACCTCCTTTTATAACATATAAGTATTATATTTTTATGCTGAAAATCCAATTTTTATCAATTTTTCACAATTTGGCTTAAAACTTTCAACTACTTTTTCAACATCACATTTTTTTATTAAATTTATATTTTCATTCATATTTTTAGTTACTCTATATGATTGTTCTATTTTAACTTTTTCATATAAATTTCTTACATATCTTGCATTTGAAAAATTTTTATTAAGTTTTGCTTTATTAAAATGATCTATCAAAAAGGTTTTTACATTATTAGATATTTTATATTTTTCTTTAGTGCAAAGATTTTTGAAAATGCTATATAATGCTTCTGCTGAATAGTCTGGGAAGTCTATTGTAAATTGAATTCTGCTTTCAAAGTCTGGATTTACTTCTAACATATGATTTTTCAATCATCTTTTGAGTCATAGGTGCAGTATGTCCAACATATTTTCCTATTAAATCACACCTTTGTGCTTCTACAAAAACTTTTTTATCCGATAAAATTTGTTCTTCTGCAAAAATTTTTCCTACTATTCTTGCTACTGTTGTTTTTCCTGTTCCTGGATGTCCATTAAAACACATATATAGCATCGGCATATTATTTCGTTTTTTACTTGTTTTTACAAAACTAATAACTTTTTTTATTTGCTCTTTTACTTCATCTAAGCCAATAAGTTCATCTAATTCTTGTAATCCAGTTTTTACTATTTCATTTTCTTTTTTTTCTTTCAATTTTTTATCTTTATTTAAAAATATTGATACATTTTTCTCATTTCTGATAACAATATTATAATTTTCAAATTTAATATTACAATCATATTGTTTTATTACTTTATGATATTTTATAATATCTCTTAATACTTCTTTATTTTTACTTAATCCAATTGTATCGTCTAATTTATTTAAAATTTTTTCATTTGCTTCATCTAATTCCATATATAAAACTCCCTTCTTAAATCTCTCCATTATTGGTTAGAGCAACAATGTATTTCTGAAATGTCTCAATCACTAAATCCCGCTAATTCTAAATATTCATCTATAAAAATGTTTGGAATTTTACTTTCATAATCATGTTTAAATGATTCATAAGCTGTTATAAATAATTCTAGGTTATCTATTTTTCCCTTTAAAAAGCTACTAATTAGCTTTAAAATTCGATTTGTTCCTCTTAATTCTCCATTGTAAAACTCAAAAGAATCGTAGTTCATTTGATGATCTCGTACAAACTTTGGTGTTTGGTCAACTAAATAATATCCATTTCCCATCATATCACTTGTATCCAAATGTTTTACAAAATTTTGATTATTTATTTTTTCATTCCAAATAGTTAGATAGTCTAATACAAATATCTCTCCATTATCGATTTTATTTATTAAAATATCGCCTCTCTCAAATGGAACTGGAATATTCACAAAAATCCCTTCAAATTCTGGTAAATCTTCACCACTTTCCATTATCTCTATAATTTTAGGCATTCTTTTTATTACACGGCAATTCATAACAATCTTTTTTTCTTTTGCACGATAAATAACTTCTTTTTCGTCAAAAAATTTTTTTGTAATACTAAAATAATCAATGTCATTGTACTCATTTATTAAATCTTTTATGTCATCATCTATTTCTTTAAATGTTCTTCTTGCATTATCAATGTCATAATTAGAATAACCATTTTCTCTCCAGTCTCTCCAACCATATATACAATTATCTTCAGCAATAAAATCTTGATATAATTTTGTAATTCTAATTATTTCATTTTTTATTAGTTTTTTTACACTATCATAATGCCTACAATTAAACCTTTCTATTACTTTCATATCTGTATAATTATCTATCAAATCTTGATATTTAGCAATTTTTTCAAATATATCCATTTTTTTATTTCTATAAACTAATACAGCAAGTTCTTCAGTATTGAATTTATGTCCTATTTGCCTACAATAATTTCCTATTGATTTTGAGTTTATTAATTCATAGTCATCTAATTTTCTTTTTTCATTATCTATCATTTTTATATATCTTCCTTCATATTTATTTCCAATTATTTCTCTCATTTTGAATATCTATATCAGTAAAACCTGCTAATTTTAATCCTTCTTCTGTATAAAAATCTGGCAAAGCTTTATTTATACTTTCTATTTTGAAAAAATCATAAGCATGAATAAGTAATTCAATTCCAATTTTTCCTTTTAAATAACTACTAATAGCTTTTAAGATACGATTATTTCCTTCTAATTCTCCTTCGTAATATTCAAAACTATCATAATCCCATTTATCATCTAAAACCAATTTTGCTTCATTTTCATATAAATAATATCCATACCCTATCATATCAGAAGAATCATGATTTCCTTTTGCTAAATATTCTTTTATATTTTCTCGCCAAGTTGACAGATATTCTAGAACAAATATATTTCCATTATCTCCAATATTTTTCATTGAAGGCTGATCTGATGAAATTAAAATATCTCCCTTTTTAAATGGTGTGGGCATATATACATAAATATTATCAATATCTAAAAAAGTATCTTCTATATAGCCATCTTCTTTATAGTATATTTTTATTAATCTTGGTTTTTTATTTATAACATTATAATGTGCATAAATCATTTTTTCTTTTTTATTAAAGAATTTTTTTACAATAGTAAAAGAAATAGTTTCATCATATTCTTTTATATCTTTTTCAATTGATTTATATGTTTCTATAAAATTATTTTTTAAATGGTTAATTGTTTCATAACTAGTACCATTATTTCCTGTCCTCTTATTATATTCATACCAAGTATAAACTGAGTTTTTATCTTTCTTTAAAATGTCTTCATAAGTTCTTTTATTTCTTTCTATTTCTTTTTTTATCAATTCTTTAACACTATCATAGTGTTTACAATTTATTCTTTCAATTACTTCCATATCTGGATAATTATCAATTAAATCTTGATATTTAGCAATTTTTTCTTGAATACTCATTCTTTTATTTCTATGAACCAAAACAGCCAATTCCTCTGTATTAAATTTGTATTCCAATTCTCTGCAATAATCTCCTATTGCTCTTGAATTTATAAGATTATAATCATCCTTTATGTCTTCCCTTTCCTTTAATATCCCCCTTTCAAACATTTCTAAGAGTATTTGTAAATCTCTAATTTTATCATCATTATTAAAATCTTTATTATTTTCATTACTTTCTTTTAAATCATATTCTCTATTTAAACTTGTTTTAACTTGCCTTTTACAATAATAATCATTTACATTTAAGTTTGATTTAACTTTAAAATATACTTTATAAAATGCTTTAGGATAGTAAACTTTATACCATGCAATTTTAAAAGCTTTTATAGCATATTCTATTGCATGTGATTTTGGAAATATATATTTTATTTTTTCTGCATCTTGTATATACCATTCTGGAATATTATGTGTTTTTAATATTATTTTATATTCTTCCCACGAATTAATTTCATTTGCTGCTTTTCCCTTCCATATAAATTCAGTTATATCAAATGCTGTATTTTTTTCGATTCCATTTTTTAATAAATAATTATAGATGTCTGCTCTGTTTGAAATAACTTCATTTACTTTTTTATCTTCATCACTAATTAAATCAGATGCATTATAAATCCAAGTTCCTGAACCATGAGAAAGTGCAGAAACACAAGCCAAATCATTTATATTATGTGGTTTTGTAATCTCTATCACACTTTTTACAAAATTAGTTTCAAAGTCTGGTATTCCATTAATGCTAATAGGATATGACGAGTCATTTGCATGTAAAAACATTTTTAAAACTTCTTTATCTTTTAAATCAATATTTGAAGATTTGGTATTTGTTTCTTTTTCTAATTCATGTAAAATAGTTGGAGTATCATGCTCTAATATGTCAAATTTATATAAATTATCTAGTTTGTGATAATCTATATGAGTTTTTATAAAACCTTTATCATCTAATTCTGTTGGGCAAAAATCAGTAATATCCATATCTTCTGGAATTATAAATATTCCACCAGGATGTTTTCCAGTAGTTACCTCTATTCCAGCTAATTTTTTTATTATTTGATATTTATCTGAAATGTCTTTTATGTTATTTTGTTTGACAAAATTATCATAAATGTCTCCTGCTGTTTTTTCAGAAAGTGTGTTTATTGTACCTGCTAAAATTATTTTATCTTTTCCAAATTTTTTCTGCAAATAAGAAATTATTTCTTTTCTAACTTCTTTTGCGACATTTAAATCAATATCTGGTTCTTTATCATAATTTTTTCCTGCAAAAAATTCAAATGGTAGATTATATTCAATAGGATTATAATTTACAATTCCCAGTAAATAAGCAACAAATGAATTACCAACGCTGCCTCTATGTCCAACTTCATATCCTAATTCGTTAGATTTTTTGACCAATTCGCTAGATATTAAATAAATGTTTTGAAAGTTATTTTCTATAATTGAATTCAATTCTAAATCTAATCTTTCTTTTACATCTACTGGAAGATTGTTACCATATAGCTCATATGCTTTATCATAGCATTTTTCTCTAATAATTTGTTTTGAATTTTCTACTTTAGGATAAAATTTATTTTCTTTTTTTATTTCTATATTGTCAATCATATTTGCAATTTTATTTGTATTATTTATAACAATTTCTTTAGCATTTTCAATATAATTAAAATTATTAACTAACTCATTAGTATTTTGAAAATAACTATTATGTCCGACTTTTGTAATCTCATTTATTCTGTAAAAATTTAATATGTCATTACTTTCATAGTCATCTTTATTTATAAAGTTACATTCTGAAGTTCCTATAAGAATTTTATCTAACTTATTGCATAATTCATTTATTTTTATATTTGTAAACTTATTGCTTTCATTTGGTTCAATACCAATAAAATCATAAAAGTTAAATATACTATTTATATTTGCATTATCAATACTTTTATAAACTTCACTTCTTCTTCCAATTGAAGCATATAATAAACCATCTCTATATTTAATTAAATCATTTTTATATATTACAGGAATTCCATCAACTACATGTCTATACGCCTTTGAAATTAATTCATATAAGTTTTTTAATCCTTTTTGTTCTTTAACATAAATATATATTGTAAATATTTTTTCAGAATCCTTAGAATTTTTAAAACGTAGTTCTGAACCATATATAATTTTAAAATCTTTGTTATCGTTAAAAGATTTTAAATAACGCTCAACTTCAAAAAAACTTTGGGTACTATTAATATCAGTTATAGCTAATTGTTTATATCCACGTTTTATAGCTTCATTTATATATTCTTCGGCAAAATTAATTCCTTTCATTTTTGACATTTTAGTATGACAACATAATTCAACTCTATTATCCATTTTCTTCCTCCAAAAAAACAATAGTATTTCCAAATTTACAATATTCTGGTAGACATCCTAATTTTATAGTATTAGTATTTCCGTCGTTGTTTTTAGCAACAATTAATTCTACAATATCGCTTTTTCTATTTTCTGTATAATCCAAATCTCTATATAAAAATAAAATTTTATCAGAATACCTTGTAATTCCACATTTTGAAGTTGAAAAATCTGCAATCATAGGTTTTTTGCTATCTCTTTCTTTTGGTGCTCGTGATAATTGACTTGTTACTATAACTGGAATATCTAATTCTTTGGCTAAAACTTTTAATCGCCTTAAAATTTCTGTCATTTCATTATCTCTACTTAATAACTTTTTCTTATCAAATTTTATAAGTTGAATATAATCAATAATAATTGCCTCAATATTTTTTTCTTGTTTCATCTTTTTGGACTTTTTACATATATCATCTATTGATAATGGCGCTTCAGTTGATAGATACATCGGAGCATCTTTTAATAGTTCTATTCCATAAGTAATTCTATCCCAGTCATCTTCTGAAATCTCCGGTTTTTTTATCTTTTCTTCTTTATATTGATTATACAAATCAAATTTTTCTTTTTCTATCATTGAGTTACTTATAATTAACTTTTTAGTTATATTTTCTTCACTATCTTCTAAACTAAAAAACAAAACACCTTTTTTTTCTTTTAATGCAATATGACTTAGTATATTTAAAGCCAAAGTTGTTTTTCCTATAGATGGTCTTGAAGCAATTACAATCAATTCTCCATTATTTAATTTTATATTACTATCTATATCTTTAAAACCAGTTTTCATATTTTACCTCCTAATATTTTATTTTTTCCTTATTTTTTTGTAAATTTAATACTTTTTCGTAATAATTATTTTTATTTTTATCTTGCTTTCTTAAAGAAATTGTACCATTCTTTAAACCATCCCAAGTTTCTCTATTTACCTTTATTTCTTTTTTTATTATTTTTCTCAAAACATCAATAGGTGAATTTTCTTCAACTTTTCCATCATATTCTGCAATTTGCTCCTCATGAAATTCCCAAGTATAAATTCCAGGCGATAAATTATCATTTGTTATTTCAGATAAAGCATAAGTATTTCTTAAATATTTTTGTCCTTCTATTCTTCTTGGTAAGAATCTTACAACGTAAATATCACTATAATCTGGATAATATGAATAAGAAATATCATCTGTTCTATTTACTATTTTAACTAAATCACCTATTTTAAATTTAGTTCCTGCATCTGGTAATAAATCATTTGGTTTTAAATATAGTGAATTTCGCCCTTTTGTTTCTTCTTGATTAGGCAAATATCTTATACAAATATTAGTAATTTCACCTGTATAATCTAATATAAATTCTTTATGCGTAGGTTCATATACTAGTAATTCTTCTATTTCTTCAAGAATATCTAATTTTTGATTAAATTTTTCAGCATATTCTAAATCCTCCTCTATTATTCTAAAATCATAATCAATTTTTTCTTCTTTTAATGCCTGCTTTACTGATTTGTTTATATATTTGCAATAAAATTGTAGCTTTTTATTTAAAAATTCTAAACCGTATTTTTTTGCTCTTTCAAAATTGCTAAAAACTTCTATGTATTCATCTTCCGTTTCATCAGTATAATCGTAAACTTTTACATTTAATAAATAAGTTTTCATTGTTTTTCACTTTTCCTTTCAAAAAAATATAGCTAATATATTTTTATTATACTAGCTATATTTTATATATTCAATTGTGTTGGTCATATAATGTACTGTTACTTTTTAGTTAAATTTTTTTTAAATTTTTCCAAATATTTATCAAAAGATTCTTTGTCTTCTGTGGATGTTTTTCCTTTGTTACTGTACCAAACTAAATGATCAAAATCTCTTCTAGTTATTATTTTTTCCTCTTTATCTTTTTCACAACCTACTTCTATAATTTTGTCTATAATTTTAGTATATACACTATAAAAATCAGATATGCCTTTATTATCCTTTTTAAAAGGCGGATTTTTTAAAAAATTCTCAATTTGCTGATTGTTATCAGGAAAGCTTATTTTTTTTATGTTTTTTATATCATCTGTTAGTTCATAACTTTTTATATATAGTGGCAAAGCTTCTGCTATAACGCCATCATATATTGAGTACATATTTTGGTCTTCATTATTTTTATTATTTTTATTTTCATATAAATACCATGATAGATAATGACAAAATTTTGTTGCAAATGAAAGATTAAACTTTCCTGTTTTATAATCTTTTTTAGCAATTATTTCTATTAGAGGTTTATTTTCATCTTCTAACATTGATTTTAGTTCTTTAATAGTTTCTACCTCGTCAGTTATTATTTTATATATTTGCTTTCTTCCTTGAGTTTCTCCTGTTTCTTCATTTTTTGTTCTGGCATTTAAATGTGTAGAATTAGTTCTATCTATATTATGAATTAATCCTGCAATTAAAATTTTAAAATATTCTGTTTCTTCATCTTTACATTCTTTTAATTGTTCTACCCACCATTTTGTTGAACCACAAAATGCTTCTGCATCTTTTTTATCGATTAAAGCATTCTCATCTGCTGATTTTACAAATTTTTTTAAATATTCTAAAAATTTACTTTCTGGACGAACTCCTTCTTCATCATTTAATGTCAATGCATAGGAAGAATTTTCTTTTATCATAGCTTCAACCATTTCAACATTTCTTCGTGTTAGTTTAACTAAGATATCATCATCATCTCTATCTAATTTTAAATTACACATAATGTCTCTCCTTTACTATTTTTTATATCTTTTTACTGCATCTTCTAGTAATGTTTGTATTTCTACTATGAACTCTTTTGGCTTTGTAACTGTTACTACATCTAAATTTCTCATTGCCCATAGTTTGAATCCTTGAGGATTTACATATAAATTCATTTTAAATTCGCTTTTATTTATTGGAGTTATTTTTACATTTTTTCCAAATTTTTCTATAACTTCGCCTAGTAATATCTCATTGCATTTAGCTTCTATCTCTATTTTCTTTCCACTAAAAATTTCAACTGTTGTATCTGTATATTCTTCTATTTCTTTTTCAGTTTTCTTTATAGTTACTTTTTCATTAGTTTCAGTCAAATTTTTTATTCTATCTAACCTATAATGATAAAACTCACTATTTCCATCTTTTATTCCTAACATATAAAATTGTTGGTTATCATATAAAATGGCATATGGAGAAACAACAGGTTTGCTCACAATTTTCTTCTCTATTTTATCTCCTTTTATGTAATATTTCCAATATTCAAACTTTATTTTTCTTTTTTTCATAATACTGTTTGAAATATCTTCAATATTTTTTATTACTTCTATATTGCTTGTCTTACCTTTAGGAGAATATACTTTATAATTTTT
>CANQES010000020.1 GCA_947595555.1 uncultured Clostridia bacterium
CCCCATAATCCTTATTTTTTATTTATTTTCAAAAATATTAATTATCAAAAAAATGAGGATTATGGGGCCGTCCCCAATTCCTCTCCAATTTCTCTCGAACTCCTTTCCAATGTCTCAAGATTCTATAAAAATTTTCTCATATTTATTTACAACTTTTTCCCAGCTATAAGATTTTTGAATTCTTTCTTTAGCCATAGTACCATAAAAATTAATTTGTTCTTCATTCATATTTTCTATTGAATTTAATAAAGAACTTAAATTACCATCTTCTTTGTTCCAATACAAAGCGCCATTAGCTGCAACTTCTTTATTAAAATTCACATCTAACAATAAATTTAAATTTGTAGAAGATAGAGCTTCTAGAAGGGAAGGGTTAGTGCCACCAACTTCATGCCCATGAAGATAAGCAAAAGCATTTTTTCGAATGTTATCTAACAAAGCAGAATCATAAATAGTTCCTACAAATTTTATTCGTGAATCTTTATCAAAATTTGTTTTTTGCTTTAGTTCCTCATAAAAGCTATTCTTTTCAATGTTAGTGATAATAACTAGGTTCTTTTTTGTATTAGATTTTATAAATTCTTTAAGCATAGTTTCATAATTATTTTCAGGAACAAATCTTCCAACAATTAAATAATACTCATTTTGTTTAATACCATTATCATCATACCAAGTTTTGAGCTTGTCAGAGATATCTTTTTCATCAATATTGTTTTCTTGCATATCAGAACCATATGGAATAAAAATTGTATTTAAATTATATTTTTGATATTTTTCATTCATATATTGTTCAATATTGACAGAATCACAAATTAATAAATCAGCATGTTTGGACATCAATCTTTCGGATAATTTAAAATATTTTTTAATTAACCAATTCCATTTAGCTCTTTTCCATTCAAAGCCATCTGGATTTATATAAAGTTTTATATTTAATTTGTGTAATCTATGTTTATATGGACCAATAAAAGCACCTATTGTAGTACCTAAAACATATACAATAGCGTTTTTAATATTATTTTTTTTGATATATTTTATAGTTCTTTCTAAAGACATTAAATCATAATAAATAGCTTTAGCAGAACCAATATTAGGAACATTCACATTAAAACATCTCGAATTATTATATTCAAACTCGTTATTATCTTTTGCTAAGCATGCTACATGATATTTTATATGTGAATTTATTTTTCTCGCTGTTAAGTTTTCTACAAAAGTTTCAAATCCTCCATAATTTGCTGGAATTCCATTTGAACCTATGATAAAAACATGTTTTTCATCCACTTTTGCTAACTCCTTTTTTATTTTAAAATTTATTAAAAATAATAGATAATGTCATTTTAAAATTAGTATTATAATTATCAGTTCTAAAATTTTTATTTTTTAATAGCCATTTTTTAGCCTCTTTATCTTTTGGATAAGCAAGTAAAGCTTCAATAACCTTCCTTGAATCTTCAGTTAAATCTTTTTCATAACCTTTTTTCAATTCTTGGGCGATATTGACTCTCATTCTTACTTTATCAATAAAAGCAATTTTGAATTGCCTTTTAAATTTTTGTAATCCATTATCCTTATATCCAAGGACATTATTTGGATGTTGCCTATATTTTATATAGCTATTATTGTCAATTATAACATGCCCGCCAATTGCGTAACATACTCTGGTAATCCATGAATCATGCATAATAATATAATCTGGTGTATAACTTTTAATTTTGTCACATAGATTTTTATTAAATACCTGGGTACAACCAGTTGCAAAATTTTTAATCATTTCTCCTTCAAAACAAAAATTACCAATTACAGGTTGCGTTTTTATAGTATTTAGATTTTCATCTACAATGTTTAAAGCAGACAAATATAAAGAAGGTTGAGCTTCTTGTCCATGTAGCTTATTAATAGCTGAAATTAACTTTTCTGGCTGCCATACATCATCTTGGTCTGCAAAAGCATAATAATCAAAATCCCCAGATTTGTTAATTAAATCTAAAAAACTTCTAGCTGGTCCTATATTTTCTCCTTGATAATAATTTATATTTGAGTGTGATTTAACTATATCTTGTATGATGTCAACAGTTTTATCAGTTGAACCATCATCTCGTATTAGTAAAAAGATATCTACATCTCTTTGTTGTAAAATACTTTGTATTTGTTCTTTAATATATTTTTCACCATTATAGGCAGATAATAATACTTGTATTTTATTCATTTCTAACTCTCCTAATATAGATGTATTATATATTGTAATGGTTATAATGTCAAATAGAAAAATTTACTAAACTATGGAAAAAAAATACAATCTATGATACAATAAAAAAGCAATAAAGAAAAGGAGAAAAGAGTATGGGATTTTTTGATAAATTAAAACAAGGAATGAATAAGACAAAAAGTTCATTTGATGAAAAAATAAGTAATGTATTTCGTAGCTTTAGAAAAATAGACGAAGAATTTTTAGAGGAACTAGAAGACATATTAATAATGTCTGATATAGGAATGGAAACATCTGTAAAAATTATAGGACATCTACGAGAAAGAATAAAAAAAGAAAAAATTCAAGATGAAGAAGAAGTAAAACAAGCATTACGCGAAGAAATGCAAAAAATATTAGAAGTAGAAAACAAAGAATTGCATTTGACAACTAAACCATCTGTTATTTTAGTAATTGGAGTAAATGGAGTAGGAAAAACAACATCAATTGGAAAAATAGCAAACCGATTAGTAATGGATGGAAAGAAAGTTGTGGTAGCAGCAGCCGATACATTTAGAGCAGCAGCAGTAGAACAATTAGACATATGGGCAAAAAGGGCAGGAGCTGATATTGTTAAAAGAGATGAAAGAGTAGACCCTGCATCAGTTGTTTATGACGCAATAAAAATTACAAGAGAAAAACAAGCAGATGTGTTAATTGTAGATACAGCTGGAAGATTGCATAACAAAAAATATCTAATGGATGAATTGAATAAAATCCAGAAAGTAATTAACAAAGAAATGCAAGAAGCTGATAAGGAAGTACTATTAGTAATAGATGGAACAACAGGACAAAATGCTATTTCACAGGTAAAAGCATTTAAAGAAGAAGCAGATATTACTGGACTAGTTTTAACTAAGCTAGATGGAACAGCAAAAGGTGGAGTAGTAATTGGAATTGTTGAAGAAAACAAAATTCCTGTAAAGTTTATTGGAGTGGGAGAAAAAATCGATGATATGGAGATTTTTGATGCAAATGACTTTGTAAAAGCAATTATATAAAGGAGGAAAATTCGTGGAAGAAAAAAAACAAGATACAGCAAAACGAAACAGAATGTTAATAGTTTTACTATTCATAGCTATATTTATAGCCATAAGTTATATTCAGTTGAGAGGGAGCTTTTTAGAATATCAAGAATTAGGAGAACAATATACAGAGGTATTTTATACAAATCTTACTTATAAATATGCTATTATGTTGATTAATTTTGTTGTCCTATACTTAATCATATACTTCACAAATAAAGGAATAAAAAAAGGATTAAGACCATTCTTTGTAAATGAAAAAAAGCCAATGCCAAAGCTACTAAATAAATCATTAGCATTAGTAATATCAGCAATTACAAGCATTATTGTAGCATCTGTTTTGATGCAGAAAATAATGTTAATGATAAATAGCACGTCATTTGGGATACAAGATCCAATATTTGGTTTAGACATTGCTTATTACATATTCCAAAAACCAGTAATAGAGGCATTTGTATTATACTTTACGGTTTTATTTGTTGGACTATCTATTTATATGGCATTATACTATGTAATTATATTCAATAGATTTTTTGATGGAATTGACGGCAAAATGTTCAAAGAAAGTCTATTCATGAAAAAGCTAATGAGAAATATTATGCTAGTAATTATAGGAATTGCTCTTATGACTATTTTGAATTCACAAAATACAATGTATGGAACATTACTAACAATTAATAATAGTATTGACATTATAGGAGCAGGAATGATAGAAACAACCATACAACTATGGGGATATATTATTTTTGCATTTGTCATTATAATATTTGCTTATAGAGCTATGAAGAACTTTAAAAAAGAAAATACCAATGGAGTACTTAAAAATTTAGCAGTAATACCAGGATATTTAATTATACTATTCTTAATAATGTTAATAACAGACTTATTATTTGTAAATTCAAATGAATTAGATAAAGAAAAAGAATATATAGCAGAAAACATTAATAATACAAAAAATGCTTATAATATTAATATAGAAGAAGTCAACTTAGAAAATTCAGGAACGATAACAAGTAGAGAGGTGCAGGAAAATTATAATGTTATTCAAAATATTCCAATCGTATCTCAAGACTCAGTACTAAAAACATTAGAAGATAGTCAGACAGGGACAGGATACTTTTCTTATAGAAGTGCAAATTTAGCAAAATATAGAATTAATGGAAAAGATGAAGTAGTATATATAGCACCAAGAGAAATAAAAAATACTGGAAGAACTTATAATAATAAAACATATGAATATACACATGGCATGGGTCAAATCATAGTATCTGCCACAGAAAATTCAGAAACAGGGAATGTGCAATATATACAAAAGGAGATTGAAGGAGAAGACGAAAAAATACAAGTAGAACAACCACGTATTTATTTTGGATTACAGACAGAAGGAATTGTAGCAACAAATGCTAAAAATAAAAAAGAATATGATTATACAGATGAAAATGGAACAGATCATATTTCAAACTATCAGGGTAAAGCGGGATTGCAATTAGGATTCTTTGATCGCTTGATTTTAGGAATCACAAAAGGTGACATTAATTTAGCTTTTAGTAATGAAATTACAGAAGAAAGTAAAATTCTAATTAATAGAAATGTTATTACCAGAGCAAAAAAAGCATTGCCATATCTAATTTATGATGAAAATCCATATACAGTTATAACAGATGAAGGAAAAATAGTATGGGTTATTGATGCTTACACAGTATCTAGCAACTATCCTTATTCACAGTTTACAAATATTATACATGATGGCATGAGGGAAAATATTAACTATATTAGACATTCTGTAAAGGTAATTGTAGATGCATATGATGGCAATATAACTTATTATATAACAGATAGATCAGATCCAATTGCCATGGCATATAGACATATATATAATACTCTATTTGCAGACTTAAATGAAACAATACCAGAAGACATTGCAAGTCATTTTGTATATCCTAAATTTTTATATAATGTGCAATCAGACATATTAAAAATATATCATAATGTAAAACCAGATGTATTATATAGAGCAGACGATTTATGGGACATTGCTAAATATAATAGTGTAAAATCATCTAAATCAACAGGAATATATATGAATCCATATTATACAATGGTAAAAACGCCAGAAGGAGAAAAATTTGGATTAGTCCAAATATATACACCTAATGAAAAGCAAAATGTAATTTCTTATTTAGTAGGAAGTTCAGAAGGAACAACTAACAAACTAAAATTATATAAATTTTCAGCAGATAGCAATATGGTAGGCCCTATGCAACTAGATAAGCAAACAGAAGAAGATGATGTAATATCAACTGAATTAGAATCGTTAAATACAACAGGAACAAGATTAACAAAACAAATGTTAATTGTGCCAGTTAATAATACATTATTGTATGTAGAACCAATATATCAAACACTATTAAATGAATCAGATATACCAATGCTAAGAAAAGTAATTGTAGCTTCTGGAAATAAAGTAGCAATTGGCGATACTTTGGAAGTAGCACTTGAAAATTTACTTTCTCAAAATGCTGTAGATATAGAAGTCGAAAATACAGAAGATATTGAAGGGCTAATTGAAACTATCATAAAAGCAAATAAAAATCTAGATGATTCTATGAACAACAAAGACTGGGAAATGATGGGAAAAGACGTTCAAAAATTACAAGAATTAATTAAGTCACTAGAAACATTGAAAAAAGAAGAAGATAAGAAAAAAGAGGAGAATAATACTAGTGATAATACAATAAATGATACTAATACAAATTCAATTGAAGAGGAATAAATTGAAATAAAAAAATCCACTATAATATTAAAAAGGTGGATTTTTTATGTGGTTAAAAAAGAAAAAAATAAATTTATTAGAAAAGTCAATAGAAAAGTTAAGTGATAATTTAGAAAAAAGTAATTATATAGAATGGGCATATTTATTGCGGAAATAAAAAGGAGATTATCGTGAGAAATTTAATTGCTGGTATTTTTAGAGGGGTTGGAATAGGTATAGGAGTTACAGTAATTACAGCAGTATTAGTGATATTATTACAAAAAATTGTAACATTAAATATTCCAGTTATTGGAGAATATATTGCAGATATTGTACACATTGTAGAAAAAAGCAGATAATAATTTGTTCTATTGCAAAAACAAAAAATACTATGATATAATAAGCAAAATAATAAATAGAAAGAGAGGAAGAAAAATGGATCCAGTCGTTTTAAAAAACCCATTAATTCAACACAAATTATCAATTATCAGAAACAAAAAAACAGGAACCAAAGAATTTAGAGAAATTATAGGAGAAATAGCTACATTTTTATGCTATGAGGCAATGTCAGATGCAGAATTAGAAGAAGTTGAAATAGAAACACCAATAGGAAAAACAAAAGCAAAGCAATTAAATGAAAACAAATATGCATTTGTACCAATTTTAAGAGCAGGGACAGGAATGTTGGACGGATTAATCAATGCAATTCCAAATGCAAAAATAGGGCATGTAGGACTATACAGAGACGAGGAAACATTAAAACCAGTTCGTTATTACTATAAAATGCCAAAAGACATTGCAAATCGTGAAGTAATTGTATTAGATCCAATGCTTGCAACTGGTGGGTCAGCATCAGATACAATAACAATGTTAAAAGAAGATGGGGTTAAAAAAATCAAATTTTTATGTATTATATCAGCACCAGAAGGAATAGAAAGATTACAAAAAGAACATCCAGATGTTGACATATACACAGCTTCCATTGATGAAAAACTAAATAACATAGGATACATTGTACCAGGTTTAGGAGATGCAGGAGATAGAATTTTTGGAACAAAATAAAGAAAATTGCCAAATTGAATTTAATTCTTTTTGGCAATTTCTAATTTTGATTTAATTATCTACAGTTGTTATTATTTTGTTTTTCATTGTTATTGTTTTGGTTGTTATTGTTGTTTTTATTATTGTTGTTGTTCTTATTATTATTCTTATCTGACATTGAAATCCACCTCCACTTCAGTTCTCAAAAATAGTTTAACCGATTAAATTTAAAAATATACAATAGATATTTGTCTTTTTTTTACATTTGATATATAATGTGAATATAATAAGGTGGAGGCAGAAAAATGAGTTTTAAAAATAAAAAATTAGAAGAATTTAATGAATACATAAAATTTAGAAAAGTGGCTATCATAGGATTAGGAGTTAGTAACATACCTTTATTAGATTATATGTATAGTAAAAATGCAAAAGTAGTAGTTTTTGACGAAAGAGACATTGAAGCTATACCAAAACAAATTATGGATAAAATTACAAATTATGGATTTCAATTCTATTTAGGAAAAAATTGTTTACAAAACTTAATAGGATTTGATATTATTTTTCGTTCACCAAGTTGTTTGCCAACAAAACCAGAATTACAAGAAGAGGAAAAAAGAGGAGCAATTGTTACTACAGAAATTGAAATGTTAATGAAAATGTGTCCATGCAAAATAATAGGAGTAACAGGAAGTGATGGAAAGACTACAACAACGAGTTTAATTAATAGTATTTTGCAAAAAGCTGGATATCATACTTATTTAGGAGGAAATATTGGAACACCTCTATTTACAAAACTTTCAGACATGAAACCAGAAGACATAGTTGTTTTGGAATTAAGTAGTTTTCAATTAATGGGAATGGAAATTAGTCCTCACATTGCAGTTATTACTAATATAACACCAAATCATTTAAATATTCATAAAGATTATGAAGAATATATAGAAGCAAAGAAAAATATTTTCAAATATCAAAAAGAAGAAGATATTTTAGTTTTAAATTATGATAACGACATTACAAGAAACTGTGCTAAAGAAGCAAATGGAAAAGTAATTTTCTTTAGTGGAAAAGAAAAATTGGATAATGGATTTATTGTAGATGGAAAGATAATTAAAGAATGTGAAGATAGAATAAGAAAACATATTTTTAATGGTGAAGAGGCAATATTAAGAGGACATCATAATTTAGAAAATATTGCTACTGCCATAGCAGCAACAAATACATTAGTTTCTATAGAAGATGCAACAAAAGCTATTAAAGAATTCAGACCAGTAGAACATAGAATTGAATTTATAAAAGACATTAACAAAGTAAAATGGTATAATGACTCTGCTAGTTCTTCTCCTACTAGAACTTTATCAGGATTAAATGCTTTTGATGAAAAAATTGTATTAATTGCCGGTGGATATGATAAAAATTTAGATTATACACCAATAGCTAAGCCAATTGTAGAAAAAGTAAGAACTCTTATTTTAATAGGTCAAACGGCAGGAAAAATTTTTGATGTAGTAAAACAAGAATTAGAAACACAACACAAGAAACTTGATATTTTTATGTGTGAAAACTTAGATGAAACAGTAGTCTTAGCAAAAAAAGTTGCACAACCACGGAGATGTTGTTTTATTCTCTCCTGCAAGTGCAAGTTTTGATATGTTTAAAGATTTTGCAGACAGAGGCAATCAATTTAAAAAACTTGTTAATAATATGAACTAATTTTAATTTGGTACATATAATATACAAAAAATAAGGAGGTTATTATATGTATCAAGAGACTTATGATGAGTACATAAGGAGTATTTTAGGGTATCCAAACTATAATCAAAATATTTATGAAAATAATTATAATATGACAAATTATAGACATATGGAGCAAAATGCAGAACTAGAATCATGTTATCCTGACATATATAAAGTTGTATATCCAATGGTAACAAAGGCTTGTGCTAATAATACAAAGCCAGTAACATCAGCGTTAATAGATGAATTAACAAATGAGATTTTTTTAGCAGTTGAAAATGAAAATACAAATAATGTAAAAAAAGAACCAATTAGGGAAAATAGAGGGGAAGATAGGCAATTTAGACATGGAGGATTACAAGATCTAATTAGAATTTTATTAATTAGAGAATTATTAGGAAGACCAGGAAACTTTCCACCAAATCGCCCACCACTTATGCCACCAAGACCACCTATGAGACCACCATTTCCAGGAGGTCCAGGACCAGGAAGACCACCAGTAATGCCAAGAGACAACTAAAATTCCAATTTTTTCAAGCATATATATTTTTAAATTGTAAAAAATAAAATTGAGAATTTTGTTGAAAGGTGGTAGAAGTATGAAAGTAAAAGATTGTATGTGTAATGATGTGTGTTGTGTGAAGCCAAACACTACTTTAAATCAGGTAGCTAAATTAATGAGTGAAAATCATGTTGGATGTATTCCTGTATGTGATGATAGTAATCAAATTTGTGGAATTGTAACAGATAGAGATATATTACTTCGAGCAGTAGCTTGTGAAAAAGATACAAAAAATTGTGCTGTTAGTGATATAATGACAACAAATGTATGCACTTGTGCAGAAGAAGATGACATGTCAAATGCAGAAAATAAAATGTCACAAAATCAAGTTAGAAGATTACCAGTATGTGACAGCAATAATAGAGTAGTAGGTATTTTAACATTAGGAGATTTAGCACAAAATAACACAGACTTAGGAAAGCAACAAGTATGCAATACCCTAGAAGGTATTTGTGATTGTAACCAATCTCAAAATGCTCAATAATTAGAAAATAGAAAGAACGGAATGGATAATATTCCGTTCTTTTACATAGAATAAAATAGGGAGGATGGAAATGATAATTGATGTTGCTTATTGGACAAGAGTGTTAAAAAATATTTTATATGTTATTTTACTTTTATTAGGGCTATATATTTCATTAAAACTCTCTATTTTTTATATGCCTTTTTTAGTTGCATTTATTATATCTCTAATTATAGAGCCAGGTATAAAATGGGTCATGAGCAAGACTAAATTAACAAGAAGAACAAGTTCTATTATAATTTTTTTCATAGCATCAGTTGTAATTATAGGGAGTTTAGCATGGCTTTTGATAACATTATTTTCTGAATCTTCTAGCTTATTACAAGGACTAAATGATTATTTTGATAAAGCATATGTGCAAATTCAAGATGTTATTAAAAATTTTCAATTTGACAAAATTCATTTATCTGATGAAATTTTAAACGTAATTCAAAATTCAACTGGTGACTTATTAGAAACAGCTTCTAATTGGATTAAAAATGCATTAACAGGATTAATCAATTTTGTAACAGGATTACCTTCTATTGCAATTTGCATAGGTATAACAGTAGTTGCACTATATTTTATATGTGTTGATAAAATATATATTTTAGACCAGATTGAATATCACTTACCAAAAATATGGGTAAAAAAAATAGGTTCTCATTTAAAAGATTTAATTCAAACATTAGGAGGTTATTTAAAAGCAGAGGCAAGTTTAATTTTAATATCTTTTATCATTTCATTAATAGGGCTTTACATTTTGCAATTTATGGGATTTTCTATAAAATATCCATTATTAATGGCATTATTCATTGGATTTGTTGATGCACTCCCAATTCTTGGTTCAGGAACTGTTATGATACCATGGGCAATTATTTGTGCTATTAATGGAGATATCAATCTAGGAATTGCGATTATTGTTTTGCTAATTATAATGTCAGTAGTAAGGCAAATACTAGAACCAAAATTAGTCAGTAAGAACATAGGAGTTCATCCAATTTTTACTTTAATTGCGATGTACACAGGATTTAAAGTAATAGGAATTATTGGATTACTAATTGGTCCAATTGTATTAATTATATTTAAAAATATTTTTGCAAGCTTAATTGATCAGGGAGTATTTAAAACGATATTTGATAAAAAATAGAATGGGATTATTCCCATTCTATTGTAGCAGGTGGTTTAGAAGTAATATCATACACAACACGATTAACATGATTTACTTCATTTACAATACGAGAAGAAACTCTTTCTAAAATATCATATGGTATTTTGCTCCAAACACCTGTCATAAAATCAGTTGTTTCAACTGCACGAAGAGCTATTGTATAGTCATATGTTCTTTCATCACCCATAACACCAACTGATTTTAAATTGGTTAATACTGCAAAATATTGGTTAATACTTTTGTGAAGACCAGCATTGGAAATTTCTTCTCTAAATATACTATCAGCATCTTTCAAAATAGTTAATTTATCATCTGTAATATCACCAATTATCCTTATAGCTAGCCCAGGTCCAGGAAAAGGTTGACGATAAACTAAATTTTCTGGAATACCTAATTCTAAACCAGTTTTTCTAACTTCATCTTTAAATAAATCTCGTAAAGGTTCTACAATTTCTTTAAAATCTACATAGTCTGGTAGACCACCAACATTATGATGGCTTTTTATAACAGAACTTTTTCCTAATCCACTTTCTATTACATCAGGGTAAATAGTGCCTTGTACTAGAAAATCAACAGTTCCAATTTTTTTTGCTTCTTCTTCAAAAACACGAATAAATTCTTCACCGATTATTTTCCTTTTAGTTTCTGGGTCAGTAACACCTTTTAATTTAGATAGAAATCTCTCTTTTGCATTAACTCTTATTAAATTAATATCAAATTGATGTCTAAAGACTTCTTCTACTTCATCACCTTCATTTTTACGAAGAAGGCCATGGTCTACAAAAATACATGTTAAATTTTTTCCAATAGCTTTAGAAAGTAAAACTGCAGCAACAGAAGAATCAACACCACCAGATAAAGCACATAGAGCCTTTTTGTCGCCAATTTTTTCTTTTAATTTTTTGATACTTTCTTGTGCAAAAGAACTAATAATCCAATCTCCTTTGCAATTACAAATGTTAAACAAGAAGTTTTTAATTACTTGAATTCCATTTATAGAATTATTTACTTCAGGATGAAATTGAATTCCATATAGCTTTTTATCAGGATTTTCCATTGCAGCATTTGGACAAGATGATGTAGAACATATATTGTGAAATCCTTCTGGAACTACTTCAACATAATCAGTATGACTCATTAAGAATCCATTTGTATTATTAAAGCCTTGCAAAAGAGGGGAAGAGTTGTCAATAGTTACTTCTGTTGTACCATATTCACGTTTGTTTGCTCTAGCTACTTTTCCACCTAATGTATGTGTCATTAATTGCATACCATAACAAATACCAAGTACTGGTATTCCTAATTCGAATATATCTTTACTGCATTTTGGAGCATCATCTCCATAAACACTTGCTGGACCTCCTGTAAATATAATTCCTTTTGGTTGCTTTTCTTTTATTTTTTCAATTGATATATTGTAAGGAACTACTTCAGAATAAACGTTGCATTCTCTAACACGTCTTGCTATTAATTGATTGTATTGACCACCAAAGTCTAATATTAAGATTAATTCGTTTTTCATCATTATTATCTTTCCTTTCTAATTTTCTACATTTTATCATAAATAAAAAAAATAGTAAATAATGTGAAAAATATAAATAAAACGCGAATTTGACAAAATATGCGTAATTTAGTAAAATTATATGGGTGATATAGAAATGATAGATTTACATATACATACAAATTGTTCAGATGGAACAGATACAGTAGAAGAACTATTAAAAAAAGCAAGTGAAAAAAACTTGGAATATATATCTATTACCGATCATGATACATGTCAAGCATATAAAAATTTAAAAAATATACATGTAGAAAAATTATATAGAGGAAAGTTAATTCCAGGAATTGAGATAAAATGTTTTTATAAAAAAAGGACTATAGAAGTATTAGGATACAAAATTAATACAGAAAAAATGCAAAATCAAATTGATGAATTCTATAAGGGAAAATCTAGAGAAGATTTACAAAGAAAATATTTTAATTTATTATATGATAAATGTTCAAAAATGGGATTAATACTAACCAAAAAAGAAGACATAGAGTGGAATCCTAAAAATGATTGGGCTAGCTTAACAATATATACTGATTTAAAAAAATATAAAACTAATCAAAATAAAGTTCCAGAAGATATGTGGGAAGATTTTTCTGGTTTTAATAGAAAATATTGTGCAAATCCAGAACATATGTTATACATAGATAAAAGTGAAGATTATCCAAGTTTGCAACAAGCAATAGAAATGATAAAAAAAGCAAATGGACTTGTATTTTTACCTCACATTTTTAAATATAAATGGGTTTATGATTCAAAAAGCTTTATTAATGAGATATTAGAGAACTATTTAATAGACGGAATGGAATGCTTTTATACAGATTTTACTGAAGAACAAACAAAATATCTAATTGATTTATGTAATGAAAAAAATTTATTTAAAAGTGGTGGTAGTGATTATCATGGAAAAAATAAAGAAAAAATTCAGTTAGGCATAGGGTATGGAAGTTTAAAAATTGAAAAGGAGATTATACAAGAATGGATGAATTAGATTTAGATTTAGCAATTGATATTATGCAAAGAAAGATATCTCATTTTATGAGAAACAACAAAGAAAAAGACTATAGCAAATTTAAAGAAGAATTACAAAAGCTAATAGAAGAGGAAGATAAAATATACGAATTAGATGAAGAAACAATAAAAAAAGTTTATAACATATATTTAAATGAAATTAAAGAGGGGAAAAATAATGGGAAAATTTGATTTAACAGTAGCAGATATAGAAAGTAATATTAATAGATTTTTAGCATATGTATATGCTTCAGCAACAACTTCAAAGAATCCACACATATTTTTTATTGTGGCTGGACCAGGGGCAGGAAAAAGTGGAGTAGAGGCATTTTTAAAATATGAATTAAAAGGAAAAGGAGAAAAGGCAAGTATTGTAAATTCAGATAAAATTGCTGAATTTCATCCATATTACGAAGAAGCATTAGAAGAGTTATTGCCTGGAGAACGTTATACAGTTACAAGACAATTTGTAAGACCTGCTACACCTATAATATTTGATGAATTACGCAAGCACAAAATCAACATTTTAAATGAAAATATTTTCAATAAAGGCGAGAGTGATATTGAATTTGTAAGAAAATTCAAAGATGCTGGATATAGAACATCAATTAATATTTTAGCAACTGATATATTTATAAATAGGCTTTCTTGCTATGAAAGAGAGGTAAGAGCATTAGAAAATGGAGATTTCCCAAGAGGAATATCAAAACAAGACCATCTAAAAATGTATAATGCTTTTGTAGAGGAAGTCAAAATATTAGAAGCAAATAACTTATGTGATGAAATTAATGTATATGTAAGAGGGGAAAGTATCAATAAACCAAAATTGGTTTATGAAATAGGAAGTACTAAGTATAGACATTTTTTAGATGCGTTAAATAGTGAGAGAGCAAAGCAAAGAAAGCAAATTTTTTCAAATCCTACTGAATATTTGAGAAGAATAGAAAAAGCAAAAGAATCAATTAGAGTAAATGGAATTAATCCGTTAATTACTCGAAATTCAATGGAAGGATTAGAAGAATTGCAAAATGACTTCAATATGGAATTAGAAAAGGAGAAAATATTATGAAGTTTCAATATAAAAATCTAGTATTAAATTTAAATGAAAATTTAGAAGAATTAAAATTAGAAATTGAAGAATTGAATAAATTGCATAATATTATAAAAAATTCATCTGATGCATATATATTAGAAGGTAAGACGCAACTTGTTGGAAAAAATAAGACATTTGGTATTCGTAATAGAAAGCAACATACAGATGGTACGGTAGCAATTGCCAGAAGAGCAATTAGACTAACATATGAAACCGCAATAGATGATGACATAAAAGAACAGGATATTTATAAGTTAAATTTAGAAAAAGAGTTATTATATGCTCAGATCATATCAGAAGCCCATGATTTAGGACATACACCATTTGGACATGTGGGAGAAAGGGTTTTAAATAAATGTTTACAAGAGTCCCATTTAACTAAAGAAGAATTAACAAAAACATTAGCAAGAAGAAAAGAAATTTATGGGGAAAAATATGAATTAAATCAAGGGCATAATGAAGAATTTGATGGTACAATAAGCTTTGAACACAGCGAACAGAGTGCAAAATTAATATATGATTTAATAAAACATGCCAATATAGATAGTCAAATAATTGATGTTAATAGAATCGTACAAGGCATTTTATCACATAGTATTAGTAGAGTAAGACAAGAAGATATTCCAAATGATTTAGTTATTCAAATTGTAAGACAAGCAGATAAAAATGAATACATAAATAATGACTTTGATGAAATTAGAGAGTTTATCAATATGGACGTAATTAATAATAAACAACTATTAAAATTTATAAATCTTCCTAAACATGAAAGAATAAAAATAATTATCCAAAAACTAGTAGAAGGAGCATTGGAAAAAGGATATGTAGATGATAATATTGAGGCAATGCAGAAAATTAAGGAACTAAAAGAAATATATCAAAAAGTCTTGTTTAGCATGGATGTTGACGGTAAACGTGGTTTATTAACTGGTGAAAACATAGAAAGAATTAGTTTAATGTTAAGTAAAATTTATATGTATTACAAAAAACATCCAGAAAAAATTGCTTTTAAAAGTTTATATCAAACTAATCCTATTGGTGATGGTAAAGAATCTAAAAAAGTTGTTATTAATAGAGATGACTTTGAAACTAGTAATAGCATAGAAGAACAGGTAATCAACTATATGTCTAGAATGGATAATGAAAGAGTTGAAAATGAGTATAGAAGACTTATTAAAGAGAGAATTATGCAAGGAAAAGGATATGGAATCGAACCAATATCACAAGAAGAATTGCAAACATTACAAAATGATTATTATAAACAAAGAATAAACATGGAAAAAGTAAGACAAGAATTAGACGGAACAGAACATTCAGAAAAGGAATGTGAAGAATCATTAAAACTTTCTATAAGAAAATTAATAGAAAATGCATTAACGCAAAAAGGTAGAGAAAGAATGTTAGAAGTTAGAAAACTACATAAAGAAGAAAATCAAAGAGATGAAGAATTAAGAAAACTTATGATTGTTTGCGATCAAAATCCAGAAGAAAGAAAAAAATTAGAAGAGAAAAAGGAAGAAGCATTTTCAAATAGAATGAACAAACTCAAAGAGGACTGGAAAGAAAGATAAGAAATCGGAGAGGAATTGGAGAAGAATCGGAGAGGAATTGGGGACGGCCCCATAATCCTCTTTTTTATTTTAAGAAATATATTTTTAATGCAAAAAGAGGATTATGGGGTCGTCCCCAATTCCTCTCCGATTCTTCTCCAATTCCTCTCCAATTCCTTTTCAAGTTCTCAAACTATTCCACTTGTTGGGATATAACTTTCGTCAGGGGGATAAACAAATTCATCATTTGGTTTATCTGCTTTTTTAATATCTGTTATTTTAACAATAGGCATATCACCATGATAATCACCTTTAATGATGTCTCCAGTAATGTCTACCCAAGTATCATTTTCAAAATCTTTTGCATTTTCACATTCACACAAAAATCCAACAACAACATACTGAAAGTCAGAAGAGATAATCATATTTCTTGCTAAAACAAATTGGTTTTCTTGCAAATCTAGAATTCTATATACATATCCTGTAAAATTGATTTTCATACCTATATAATCATCTATGTTATCATGAACAGCCTTTAAAACATTTGTATAATTGCTAGTAGTTAATTTATAAATTTTATTTTGTGGAACACAACTAGAATTTTCAGAAGAATGATTAGCACCGTTAAATACTCTGACAGTCACAACAATTACAATTGTGATAATAAGCAAGACAATTCCTGTAAAAAAATATTTAAAAATCTTGCCTCCATTGACTTTAACATTGTAAATAAACATAGAAAACCCTCTCAATCTAAAAATAATTTTAATAAATTGTATGTATTTATTTTGAAAATATGAAAAATTACTTGCTAAAAAGCAATTTTAATGATATAGTATCATAGTAAAAAAATAACAAGAAGGAAGGAAATCAAAATGGGTTTATTTAACAAAATCTTTAAATCATATAGTGAAAAAGAAGTAAAAAGAGTAATGCCAATAGTAGAGAAAATTAATGCATTAGAAGAAGACATGTCAAAACTAAAAGATAGTGAATTGAGAGAAAAAACACAATATTTTAAAAATCAATTAAAAGAAGGAAAAACTTTAGATGATATTTTACCAGAAGCTTTTGCAGTTGTAAGAGAAGCATCAAAAAGAGTTTTGGGAATGAGACACTTTGATGTACAATTAATAGGTGGAATTATCCTACATCAAGGAAGAATTGCGGAAATGAAAACAGGAGAAGGAAAAACATTAGTAGCAACATTGCCAGTATATCTAAATGCCTTAGAAGAAAAAGGCGTACATGTTGTAACTGTAAATGACTATCTAGCAAAAAGAGATAGTGAA
>CANQES010000021.1 GCA_947595555.1 uncultured Clostridia bacterium
CGTGAATATGCTGGCGGATTCCATGCAGCAGGAGACTGAGCCGGCGCCGCCGTTGGACTCTGACGGATAGAGACCGATACGGCCAGAAACTGGATAGCTACTAGCACTGTTAATGTAATTGCCTCCTCGACTAACTCGACCGTTGGTGTAGGAAGCTTCCATAGTCCATTCCCTTACATTTCCTGCCATATCATAGATATTTTTTACTTTATTACTTTCTTTATTTTCTCCAGTTTCTATGTCTGTTCCTGTATTTTTTACTTCATTATTTGAAATGTCACTATACCATCCCATTCCTGTACTATCTTCGATATATTTTTTTCCCTTTTGATTATCTACATCTTTTATCCATCTCATTACTGCATCCCATTGCACTCCATAACATAACGTACTTTTTACACTTATATAATTTTGCTGTTCTGCAAATCCTCTTGCTACTTCTACTGCTCCACCTGTTTCTGTTGTCATGTCATTTACATTAGACCAGCCTATTTTATTATATACTGTTGCTCCTTTTTTACATACCATATCTCCTCTTATTCCAGTATTGCTAGTATTTGTATCAGTTGTTCCTGCCTCATATCTTCCTATATAAAATCCTCCATTTTCTTTCACACTTTTATACATGTCTTGAGCTTCTTTTTTTGTCCCTGTTGCTCCTTCTTCTACTGTCACTCCATCTCCTTCTGGTTCATAACATTTTCCACTTGTAGGTTTATCTGACACGAATTCACATCCTTGATGGTTACCTTCTACATAACCATCTTCTCTTTTAAATTCATTAAAGTTTTCTACTGGCACCCACACAAATTGATTTTCATCTTTGTCTTCTATTACCAAACCCTCATCTACTGCCTCTTTTGTTGGTCCAGCTTCTGAACTTCCCCATTTTGCTTTTCCTTCATCTACTGGCTTAAATCCTTCAGGTATTATTGGATTAGTACTTGATGCCTTCTGTCCATCAATTGTACTAGATGCAGTAAATATTCCTGTTTCTGAATCTGGATTTCCTGGTTTGTCTACTTGTGAATCTTCTTTTCCAAAGTCTATTGTTCTATTTCCTATTGTTATTTTTCCTGTTTCTTCTATTGTTTCTCTTTCTTCTGATGTTAATAAGTTTCTCTCTTCTAAGCTTTCTAATAATTCTTTCAATGTTTGCACTGTTACTTGTGCTGTTTGGCTATCCATTTTTTTATTAGTTTTCCACAAGTTGCATTCTTCTTCTACTGTTGCTCCTCTTGTTTCTACTTTTGCCTTTTCTGCTTGGGACAATATTCCATTTTCTCCTGTTAGTGTTGCTATACTTACTCCTGCTAAAATTAATAATACTATTATAGTTATTACTAATGCAATTAATGTTATTCCTTTGTTTTTTCTCATTTTCTCATTCCTCCGCTTTCTTTTGTTATTATGTCCTTTTTTATATTTAGTATTCTTTTATTTGTTATTCTATCAATGTGCTTGAGTTATGTCAAGATGTTATACAATATTATTTCATATTTTTTACTTTACATTTATTATATTAATACATTAAAAAGACGTCTTACTTGACGTCTTTTAGATTGTTATTTCTCATTTTTATCATTTGGAATGTCATTTTTTAATTCTTCACTTTGCATCTCTATTCTCATATTTAAGATTTTGATTCTAATAAAGAATATTGCAGTAACAGCTATTGCTATACCTATTAATATGGTTATATAATCACTAGTTCCTGAATATGGAATTCTGTCAATTGGTAATGATGATAAATTAGCAGTATTATCTTTTTTATTATTACTTCCATTATTATTGTTTGAATTATTATTTATTAAGCTGTTATTTGGATTATTGGTGTTTCCAGAATTACCTGTGCTTCCTGAACCTCCTAAATATCCAGGATTTGTTGGATTACTAGGGTTTTGTGGATTTGTAGGAGTACTAGGGTTTGAAGGATTACTTGGGTTACTTGGATTAGTTGGATTTACTGTACTTCCTGTAATATTAATGCTTGTTTCTAAATCACTATTCTTATATCCTCCGCCACTTCCTCCATTTGCAAGGACTAATTCAGATAATTTAATTTTAACATCATTTACATTTTCTTTTTTTGCTATAAAGGTAATTGTGCATAAATCTTCTCCTGTTAATGGTGAATAATCTTCATCTCTATCTGCTATAAGCATTCCATTTTCCTCATTATATGATGGTGCTTTCCATTTTCCTATACCTGAACAACTTTCATATTCTAAGGCATCTTTATCATAATCTAAAACTGCACTATATGCAATAATTCCTTTATCAGCTTTTAATTCATCTAATCTTAATGTAACTACTATTTCTTCACCTTTATTATATTGACTTTTAGGTGTAGTTAGACTACATCTTGATGAACTAATTGTCGCAAATGTATTTGAAACTAAAATACTCATCATAAACAATGTCATAAGTAATAAAATTAAAATTTTCTTTTTCATAGTTTCTCCTTTAATTATTCATTTTTCAAGTCAGAGTATAAATCGTCAAGTTTTTTAATAAACACTAATTTAATTCTTGAAATATCATTTACTGTAATTCCTTCACTATTATCAGTTTCAAGTGCTTCTAAGTAAGCTCCTGCTAGTACTTCTTTTCCAATATAATGTAGTTTTGCTCTTGCTACGTCATTTACTGTTATGTCTCCATCTCCATCTGCATCTCCTCTTACTGCAAATGTCCATATCTTAGTTCCTACTGTTACTGTATCTCCTGTTGACATTTTATTTTTTACTTCTTCTACAAGAGTTGACATACGTGTTTCTTCTGCTGATGTATGATATTTTGGAGTTTGTGTATAACTTATTAATTTGTTAAATTCTTCAAAAGTCATGTTAAGAGGAACATTGATAATATTTGCATCTTCCTTCATTGTAACATGCTGTGCTTCTGCTTCTGGTTTTAATGTAAGAGTTTCATCGATTATTTTTGTTATGTCAACAGTTTTAGTAATATCACTTGCTGTTATAATAGCCTTTTCTCCTGTATTGCCTGTTCCCGCTTCTATATTTTTCAAAGAAATTGTTGTAGCTTTATTTAATTGTTCATCTAATGCTAAGTCTTGTTTTACTTTAAATTTTGCAGTAAATACTTCTTCACCAGCATTTGATACTAATTCATGATTTGCTGTTTCAGTATAGAATTTCTTTGTAGCAACATCATAAGAATAACTCCATCCACTAGACATACTTCCTGAAGTTCCTTCTGTATCATATTCTAATGTTGCACTATCATAATCTAAAATACCTCCAATAGTATTTATTCCAGCTCCTACATTTGATATGTCTTCAATTGAGAATACAACTTCAAATTTGTCCCCTGGATGTAAATTTTGTACTTCTGATTTTGCTGCATGGTCATCTTCTTCAGAGTCTTTTACGTCATGATAAGCTTTTGCTGTTAAAGTTAATGATGGTATGTTTATAACTGGTTGTGATACAACTGTTGCACCCATTTGAGCTTCTTTTTCATGTACACTTTTAGCAGCAAATGCTACTTTTAGCATTGTAGATTCTCCTGAAAGTTTATTATAATCTACATCTATTGTGTATTCAGTTGGATTTTCTTTAAAGTCTATAGGTTCGTCTCCAAGCATGATTTCATCAATGTCATAACCTTCATCTGCAACAATTTTAAATTGTTTAGTATTTTCTGTATCCTTTTTCAATGTATTAATTGTTTTGGCTGCTGTTTCAGTAGCTTTATCTATAACGTTTCCACCTTCTGTAGTATTCAATACAACTGTTTTATCAACATTATTTTCGTCTTTTTCTGTTTTTGTTACAGCTGCTATTGTGAATGGGCTAAAACTATATACTTCAACAATTAAACCTAATTCTGTTATTGTACAAGGAATTTCTTCTACTCCTATAATGTCACCTTGCTCATTCTTTTTATAGTGGTAAGCTTTAAATGTTACTCCTGCATCGTTTGGTCCATATCCTTGTGGGAATCCAAGCATTACTCTAACTCCCATTCCTGTTTTTAAATCTTTTTGTTGTTGTTTACATAGAGTAAGATTTATATTATATGTTTCTGTTGTTTTAACTTCACGATTTTCAGCTTCTTTTGTTAAATAGTCATTTAATTCATTTTTCATAGCAATGTCTTCAGACATTGTTGTTTTTGTTGTTACAAGTGTTAATCTGTGCTTTAATATATCTGCTAGTTCTTTCATTTTTTCTTCACTTACATCTTCTAGCCCCATTTGTGTCATGTCAATATTATCATCCATTAATACTGGTTTTCCATATACATTCAAATTAAATCCTTGTGCTGTATATGCATAAGCTGAACATTCATGAGCACATGAATAAATTGTAGATAATGGCGCCTTATGGCTTGTAGTTCCCATTAAACCACTAAATTCGAAAATGTAATAAACCGTATCATCTGCCCACATTTCACTAGGTGTAAATTCAAATGTAAATGTACTTTGACCATCAAATTTGAAATTTGTAATTTTATATTTTAATCTAGGATTTGATTGTCCTCCTACAGTAATTTCTTCTGTTGCATCTCTATAAGTGTCAGTTAGTGGGTCTAGTATCATAACGCGTACTGATGGGTCTTTTCCTGTATCATCAGGAATTAATACATCATCATATTCAATAGTAACAGGATATGTTTTTCCAATGTATTGAACACTACTTACTGTTGGATTTGCTCTTTTTACATAAGGTGGAGCAACATAGCTACCATTAGGGTTATGAAGTATATCTGTTTTGTAAATAAGTGATGTTTCTGTTCCTTGATATACAGTTTGTTTTACTATTTCTTCTATATCACCAGTCTCTTTTTTTGGTGCTGGAGCAATATTGGTTACTGCTACTTGTAAGTAACTTACATGAACTACCATGAATTCTATATAATTTTCTGTATCATTCATTCCTGAATGTTCATAAATATCAGGACGTGGATATGCCCATCCAGAACTACGTGTTACTCCATCTCTACCTTCTTGATAGAAATTTGTAAGTATATACATACCATCTTCTTCAATTGCTTTTTGACATCCGTGTCCATTATAACTTACTCTTAAAATAGCAGTTGAAGTTGAATCTTCTTGATTATAACTTTCATCATCTAATTCTACTTTTAAAGGTCCTTGATTGAATATTACATCAAATTTATCACTTACTGTTTCTATTTCTGGATATGAAAATTCAAAGTTTGATTCTGATAAAATTCCTGTTGGTACATGTTTATACATTTTATCTGCTCCAACTAGGAAATATTCTGCACTTATATCTTCGTCACTTTTAATGTCATCAGAATTATCAAAAGTTACATCCATTGCATACCATTTTTCATCACTTAATTGAACATAGTTCCACATATGCTCTTCTGGTTGATTTTCTGTTACTCTATAAATACCTCTAACTAGTACACAAGGTATTCCTAATCTATCTAATACTACTTTTAATGCTCTTGCAAAACCTTCGCAAACAGCATTTCCTTCTTGTAATCCAAATACACCATAAGTTGTTCTTATAGTATATGGATGGTCTGTTTGATGTTCATATGTATATTTTGTTAGTTTTATAATTTCATGGTGTACTAATTTAATTTGTTGCTCTACTAAGTCTTGACCAGCTTGTAAATCGTTTTTCTTATCTTGTGCTTTTTTTACAATGTCGTTTATTTTTGCGTCAACTGTAGCAATTGCTGTTTTTATTTTTTCTTCGTTTATGCTATTATCATCATTTAGAAATTCTTTGTTGATGTAATTATCACTTCTACCTGTTCCTAAATAAAGATGTTTCTTTCCTTCTTGCATTGTTACTCTCATTGTAAGATAGTCAAAATCTACATAGAAAATATTTGGGTTATCAGCAACGAAAGCGTCTCTTGCTGCTCCCATTGAGTTTAATAAATCTTGTGATCCTGCTGCAAATTGTTCTAGTTTAGCTTCTTGATTTGCAATTCCTGTAACTTCTCTACTTATATTACCTTTTTGCAAATCTCCTGTTTTATACATGTCTTCCATTATGTTGTAAAAGACTTTTGCATCTTCTGTAAGTTGTTTATAAAAATATTTTGTTGCAACAGTTGTAGGTGTTGTTCCTAAATCTTCAGCATATACATAAGATAAATTGCCAAAATTAAAGTAGCTTAATTGGGCTACAAACATTACAACAAGTAAAGTAATTGAAATAATTTTTTTAGTTTTCATAAAAAACCTCCCTTTTTAATCTATTCTATTTTATCATAAATTTGTAAAAAAAGCAATATATTTCCTAACACAAAATCTTACAGCAATATTATTTATGCTTTAAACATATTTTTCAAACATCCATAAAAAGATATATCTTTGCGATACATAAGATATTTTCTTATAGCATATTGCCAAATCAATAATTTATAATACTTAGGAGACATTTGTTTAAAAATTTTTCCCTGCACTAAAAAAAATTTTTCATCATATTTATAAGAATGCCAATTACTCGAAATTTGTAATACTTCTCCAATCTTTTTATTTATAAATAAAACCTTTAGTTTTTTTCTTAAGGCTTCATATAAAAATATTTGTTCTTCACCTCTATTTAAAGAAGTACCAATTCCAAAATTTTCATTAAAATATAATTGATTTTTTAAAATAGACTCTTTTTTAAATGAAATTTCAACTGATTGAACTTTCATAGCATTTATCCAATTAACTTTTTGGTTTCTTATTTTTTTGATTTTCCTTTTTTTATTTTTGCTTTCTATGTAGAAACATATTATATCAGCATCATTATATTTATTCCAATATTTTAGCATGATTTTTTTATATTCGTTGTTATAAATTACATCATCATCTGCTAAAAGTACAATTTTTTCATTTGCATTGTTTATAACATTATTTCTACTTTTGCTAAGTCCTTTTTCATTTTTTGTAATAACATTCTCATTTTTTATATCTATTTTTTCTTGATTAACTTGATTTATTATTAAATACTTTGAAACTATATTCATCTTTTTTATTAATTCGTCAACTTCTCTATCATTTTTTAAATTTTGTGTAGAAACTGCAACTTGAATATCAGTAATTCTTTCTATTTGACTCATATTACTTGTTCTTTTTATAATAGCATTTAATATATAGTTTATGAAATATTTTATCGATTTTAATAACCTTAACTTTTCAATTTTTCTATATGCCTTCCATCTATAAAATACCGTAATATATTTATTAGAACTTCTAGAATTTTTGGTTTTTCTATAATATGCTAGCACTTCATTTTGACCATAAGCAGTATATCCCTTTTTTAATATTTTCCACCATGTTAATACATCTTCGTTCATTTCATTTGGCATATAACAATATCTTTTTGGAATTTTATTTAAGTCAATTATAGCTGTAATTGTTAATATTCTTATATTTGATAAAGCTTGATTGTAATTTAATTTTTCTTTTATTTTTACTGGTTTTGTAGCTTTTGTTCCACTATCATTCATATATTCAAAAGAGCAATATGCAAATTCACAATTTTTTTTATTCATAAAATCAATTTGTGATTCCAACTTATTTTTTAGCCATATATCATCTGAATCTAAAAATGTTAAATATCTACCTTTTGCCCTTCTTATACCTATATTTCTAGCAATTGATACTCCTCTATGCCTATTTAGTTTTATTATTTTTATTTGGTTATTATTTTGCATATATTTTTTTATTATGTCTACACTATTATCCTGTGAGTTATCATCTATAAATATTGCTTCATAATTTTTATATGTTTGCTCTTCTATACTTTTTATTGTACTATCTATATATTTTGCCGAATTATATACAGGAATTATAATACTTACTAGCTCATCATTTTTCATTTATTTGCTCCTTTTTTTCTAGTGCAAATTCATATATCTTTTTTTGTTGTTCTAACAACTTGATTATCTCATCTTTTGTTAATCTATTTTTTTCTTTATTGGTAATATTTGTTATCATTGCTTCATTTTCTTCAATAATTATATTAGCAAATTGTTCTATATATTTTTTATCATTTGAGGTTGTTAATATTTTCCCGAATTAGTTCATTTCTTAATACATTTTGTGTTGTATTTACTATTATTTTTGTATTTTTTAATTCATTATATATTTTTTCTAAGTTTTTATAATCTACCAATGAATAATCTACAAACATTAAATCTTTATAAATGTCATATTTATCTTCGTAATTTTTATATAATAAAACATTATTTATAACTTCATTATAATCCTTGCTACTTATTTCATGTTCTATATTATTAATTATTTTTTCTTTATCATTTCTTATTTTATATACACTAATTCCAAGCACTATTCCTATGATATTTACTAATATTATTATAATTCCTATTAAATATGATAATGTTTCTTTAGAATCTTTTATCAAATTCTTTTCATTATTGTTGTTTTTAGTAGTAATAATTGCAAATAAAGTTATCCATAACACCATAATACAGTAAAAAGATATATTAAAATCAATAAAACTATGCAAGGTAAGTAGTATAAAAGCTATGTCTATTTCTGAAATTTTTTCTTTTTTACTTAATATTTGTCTTATACTATATAGAATTATGGTCATTAATGATATAAAGCCTATTATTCCTGTTTCTATAAAGGTTTGAGATATAAAACTATGGCTTTCTGTTGATTCATAATAATATGACTGTACATCTTCATAATTATATAGCCATCCTCTACCACCTGTTCCAAAGAATATATTGTTTCTTATAATTTTTAATGAATCTATAAAATATACTCCTCTTTCCCATGAACTTTTTTGTGTTGATGATATGCTTTGTATTTTTTCAACTAATTTAACTGGTAAGTATGCATAATTTAATGGAAATTTTTCTCCATTTATCTGTAATGAATTTATAGTTAGTCCTTGTTGGAATTTTTTGCTACTTGAATTGAAAAATATAACTATATCCACTGTTTCACTTGAAGTTGTAAATTTTATTTCTTTTTTTCCTTTTTCATTACCTATTTCGATTTTATGTTCTTCTATTTTATCATAATATTTATTTTCTTCTCTTATTGTTATTGTATAATTTTTTGTATTAATAAAGCTTGATTTTGCTTGTATGTCAAATACAAATGTATATTCTTTGTTTTTTCCTACATTTAAAATATTTCTTCTTATTTGATTGTTACTTTCTCCATTTTTAAATATTTCTAAAGGTACATCTAAGTTTATTCCTATTATATAAAAAATAATAAATAATAAGATTATTATCATAAGCATAATTATGTATTTTAATTTTATTGTATTTCTTTTTATTAAAAATAAATACAATAAATATAAAATGGTAAACATTATTAATACGCCTCTAGAATATGTTAATATTAAACATGTTCCAAAGATTATTATTAAAATTCCATATATTATTTTATGTTCTTTAAATCTATTTAAACATAGTAGTATATCTATTGCCATTATTATTGCAAATGAATTTGCATACCCTAGGCTTGAAAACATTCTATGTTCTATATTCATTACATGTGGAATGCCTATTATTTTTAAATTTTCATATATTATGCCACATGTTAATTCTTCAATACCAATAATTGCAAGTATTACTCCACTTGCAATTATTGTATTTATAAATATTTTTTTGTTTTCTTCGTTTTTTATTATTATTTGTTTTACTATATAATATATACTGTATATTGATATGTTTTTTATTAGTAATATGATTGTGTCTTCTAAATTGCTATAGCTTTTAAATATTAAAGGAATCAATGGTGAAATGCAAAATACAAGTACTACTATATCTATTTTTTTATTTATTAATTTTTCTTTTTTTATTGCTATTTTATATAACATTACCATTGTTCCAATTAATGTTATTATTATATTTAGTTCTAAACAATTATATTTTATAGGTGTTCCAACTAATATAAATGAACAAACTATTATTATTAATCCTAATATTTTTAATACTTTCACTTTTTTTCCTTTTTATTAGTTGTTAGAATAAATTATTTCTATGGTATGATTTTCCACGCCATAGTCATCAGCCCATTCATCTTCCCAACCGCTAGGCTTAGCATCAGCAGAATTAAACGGAACTTTAATTTTCATCAAATAGTCACCAGATACATCACTCATATAAAAAGCATAGCGTTCTATCTTGTCAACAGAATCAGGTACATCTATCGTTACGTTACATTTGAAGTTGATAAAAGCTTGATGCTCAATTTCTTTTAATCCTTTAGGAAGTTTTATTGTCTCTAAATTTACAATATTTGAAAAACATGCTGGTGGAATTTTTAAAACTTGTTTCCCGTTTATTTTACTTGGTATGACCAAATTAGTTATAATTTCTCCGTTTTCATCTGTCAAAGTCACTCTCTCATTTTTAGCGTCATAGTAGCTTAAGTAATTTTTAATTCTAAGCGTTCCATCTTCCTCTACATCAAATAGATATGAATAATCTTCTATTTCTTCTGTATAATTATCTACAAGATAACCTAATCTTCTTATATCTGTGACACTTGTTCCATAATATACAACTTCATATTTTTTTGTAGTATTTTCACTTTTTGCAATTTTTAAATTCTGATTTGAAATATCTGCTACTTTTTCTAATTGTGCTACCTCTTCTATAACTTCTTCTAATTTATATACATCAGTTGTATCTGTTCCATTTCCAAAAGCTTGTGATCCTCCCATAAGCTTAGTAACATCTATTATATTATTTTCGTCAATTATTAATTTTTCTCTTAAATATCCTAATAAGTCTCCCTCATAACTTCCAGTATTTTTTTCTATATAATATGAAGATGCTTCTAAATTAATCTTCTCATATATACTAGTATGTACTGTTTCTGTTTTTGCCTCCTTTGTTCTACTTAGTATTCCATTTTGTCCGAGTTAAAGTTGCTATACTGACTCCGTGCTAAAATTAATAGCACTATTATTGTTATCACTAATGCTATTAAGGTTATTCCTTTATCAGATATTTTATTTTTCTTTAATTTTTTCATTTTTCCCTCCTAGTTTCTTTTGTTTTTCTTAGATTATAATTTTTTCATTCATTAAATAAATTTTTAATTGCTTTTTTTCTAATTCTTTGTATTGCATTATCAATGGATTTTACTGGTGCATCTAGTTTTTCAGCAATTGACATATAGCTTTCTCCCTTAATAAATCTATCTAAAACTTGTTTTTCAAATTTACTTAAATTTTTATTTACGGCATTTTCCACTTCTGAATAATACTCTTTTTTCATAACTGTTTCTAATGGGTCTTCAATTGTTTTACTGTTAAAAGTATCTATTAATTCTACACTATCTTCTTCATTATTGTCATAAGCTGCTGTGTTTAAAGATAAATAAGAATTAAGTGGTATATGTTTTTGACGATTAGAACTTTTTATTGCACTAATTAAATGTCTTTCAATACAAATATTTGCAAAAGATTTGAATGTATTTTGCTTTTCTGCATTAAAATTCTTGATAGCTTTAAATAATCCTATCATTCCTTCTTGAATAACGTCTTCTTTTTCAGCACCTATAATAAAGTATCTTCCTACTTTGATATTTACTAATTCTTTATATTTATCTAATAAGTAGGACAAGGCTTTTTCGTCTCCTTGTTTGATTAGAGATACTATTTGTTCATCTGTTAGTTGTTCAAATTGATTAGTAGTATAAAATACATTATCGTTTTGCATTTGCTAGAATATACCTCCAAAACGTGCTTTTTTAGTATTATATACATGAAAATCCTTATTGTCAAGCACTTTTAGAAGATTTTATTTTAATTCTAACTCTTGTTGGAACATTTTCCAAACGCCATCTGATTCCATTCCTTTTTGCCATGAAGCAACTCCTGCTAATTTATTTTCTACAATAAGTGATACTTTAGCTTTTAATGACTCTAAATCTTCTACCCATATTTGTTTTTTGTTTGCTCCATCAGTATATTCAACATAATTTTGTTTTAATTCTTCATCCCATGTTTTTTGTGCATTATTTGGAATAACCCCATTAATGTTTTTCATGTCCACCGTTGGGTTACTTACGATGTTTCCATTAGAATTGGTTGTCCAAACTCTTGTATAAAAAGGAACTCCTAAAATAATTTTATCAGCATCAATGTCCTCTGTTTGTAAAAATTTATTTAAGTTTAGTTGTACCCAATTGTAGCCTGCTGTTGTTCCTGGCTTTGTGCTAGAAACTCCATATTCATCATATGCCATAAATACAATGTAATCTGCTACATCTCCAATTACATGTCTATCAAAACACATTGACCATGTTTCTCCACCATCTGGCGCAGTTACATCAACAGATGTTACAAATCCTAATTCTTTTAATCTTGGTGTCAACTCAATAATAAATCTTGAAAACATATCTTTATCTTCTTGTTTCATATTTTCGAAATCTATATTAATACCATCTAAATTATATTTTGCACAGGCTTTAATTATATCTTCTATTAAATCTTGTCTTTTATTAAAACTATTTACAATATTAGAAGTAACTTCTAGACTTTTCTTTGTGGCTTCTGCATTTGAAAACATTGGCCAAACTTTATATCCATTTTCATGTGCCCATGATACATATGCTTCTCCACTGGTTCCTACGTTTTCTCTAAATTTACCATTACTATCTAAATAGAAAAATGCAGGTGATACAACATTTACACCATCTATTGTTGTTCCACTTCTATCAGGTGCAGAACCACTAGTAGAATAATATTCCCATGTTAAATTGATTTTTCCTTCAATTTGCTTTTCTGCTTCCATTTCTTCTCTAACAGAATATTCATTTTCTAATTTATTGGCCTTTACATATCCCACTTTTCCATTATCTGTTCTAATTCTTGCATAACCATCATTAGTTGATATTACAATTACACTATTTCCTTTTTTTATTCTGTCTATTGTTTTTGCAATAAAATTAGTAGATGATTTTACTGATAAATCTGAAGATACAATAGCTCTTCTTTGTTCTCTATCTAATGAATCCATTGTAATAACTTTTGTATTCTCAATGTTTTCTATGTCAATATTGTAAACATCTTTCATTTCAGAAATTGGTAAATATTCAATATTGTCTTTTACAATAACATGTGCATATATATTTTTTTGTGAGCCATTTATTCTAATGATATTTTCGTCAAAACCAATAGTAGCTATTTTTTTATCATATGTTGTTACAATTTGATTATTTTCTTTGTCATCATATATATATTTATCAAAGAAGTTGGCAACATCTGCTTTTGAAAGATAAATTATATCATCTTCGATTAAAATGTCGTTTTTCAAATTTTCTGTGACATTTCTATTGTTAATAACTAAATTTGTTGTTTTATTGTTGTCTAGTATAATAAAATCATTTGCGATAAATCCAGCAAATATTAAAATAATAACTATCAAAATACCAAGAAATGCTTTTTTTATTACTTTCTTCTTTTTTTCTTTTTCCATGTTTTTCTCCTTTTTTACACTATTTTCATTTTTCTTAATTCTTTTTTTTGTTCATCTGTAATTCTATAAGATTCAATTGCTTTTTGTAAAGCTTTATTATATGTAAATTCATCTAATTCTACTTCTTTCAAATATGAAATTGTTTCTTCATAAAATTTAACTAAACACAAAGATATTGCCCATGCAACTGCCATTTTTACATAGTATCCTTCGTTTTTTATAGACTTAAATATTTTGAAATCATCTTCCAAATATTGTTTATCAATATAATAATCTAAAATCATGACAACAGCAAATCGAATATCAAATTCTTTAGTAGATTTTAGATATTCTTGTATTAGCTCCCACATCTCTTTTTTATAATTCTTAGTTACCTTTAGACTAGCACAGAATACATCGCAAATTGCCCAATTGTTAATTTTAGGCACAAACTTTTTTATCTGTTGTTCGATGTTGATAAAGTCATCTTTCATTAATCCTATTAACATGCCCTGTAACATAACTTCTTCATAATATTGAATGTCAATTTTTGATAACAATTCTTGAATATTATATTCCCTTGCAAGTTGTTTTGCATAATGTCTTAGTACTGGCACTCTCACTCCTATTATATTAGTAGTTCCTGGGCATAATCCACTATGGAATTGTTTATATTTTTCATCTGCTAGCTTAAATAATTCTTCTTTTATTATCTTTTTCATTTTATTTGTGATCCTTTTGCTTTAGTCTTAGATATCCAAGCTCTTCCCAAACATTATAGGCTAAGTTTAAACGAAATACTAAAGTAGGTTTTGCTCCTGCTCTATTTTTGTCTACTACACAAGCATAATATCTTATATCTGGATTTTGTGATTTTTCTAAATCAAAAAATTTGTTATCTACTTCGTTTATTGAATATTCATAATTTTTTAATGTGTCTGAATGAATTTGCTTTAACAAACATAGTGTATCTAATACTTCTTTTACTGTTTTGCTAACCGCTAAGTCATTTACATTCAAATTAACTGGTAATGTATCACTTTCCGCCAATTGTAGAGTTGAACATATATATATTCCAAAGTTTTGGGCTATGTTTGAAAGTATTGTTGCTGTTTTCTTTAATTCTTCACCTATACCTATGTTTGCTGTGTCTGTTTTTAATGTGTCATAAAAAACATATTCTATTTTTTCTTTATAATAGTAATTAATAATTACCTTTCTTAGTTCATCATTTGTATGGTCTGTTATATTAATAAAATAAATAGAATTATTTATTTGTTCATCTATCCAATTTGTTACTGCAATAACATTTCTAAATTCTTCTGAATTATTCATTAGCCTTTTTACAAAATTCTTTTGACTTTCTTTTTTCTCTCTTTCTATGAATCCATCTTCATCTGTTTTTACATCAGCATTTTTGTCTGGTCGAAATTTGAATTCTAACAATTCTCCTTCTGTTTTTGTTATCTTTTTTTTATACAATTTTTGTATTTGTTCATTATTTAAAATTGTAGTGATTAAACATAGTCTCATCTTTTCTTCTGACATTTCATTTGATATTATTAGCACTTTTTTATGATGTACTAATGCTGTATGTGCTGCCATATCAATTGTAAACCTACTTTTTCCTGCATTTGAAGGCATAGCAAATGCCATGGTTTCTCCTTTTCTTATTCCTTTAAACATTTTTGTCAAAATCGGAAAAGGTAATGGCAAACCGTTTGTTAAATTATTATCTCCTAATTCCAAGAAATTGGTTAGTCCTTTATTTAATATTGCTCTTTTGAATTTTTCAGTATCATTTACTTGTACAACAGCACTTTCTACCTCTTCTACTGACATGTCGTCATATAGTTCATAATCTCGTATGTCTACGACTTTATCTTGAATGTCTTTTATCGGTATTGCTAAGTAGTTTTTTCTTAACGCAAATAGTTTTTTTAATTCAATATATATTTTTTCCATATTGTATTTTTTGTTTCTTACTTCTTCTTTTAGCTGATTTTTAAGTTCATAAACCGCTTCTGAATCTTTTGAAAAGTTGTATCCTTCTTTTGCTAATTCAGAACTATATGCTCCCCCTTCTGTAAATAACACACTTTTATATATGTTTAGCATGTCCGGATCTTCAAAATAACATTCATCATGTAAATAGAAAAATTTAACTATAAACCTTGGATCATTTAATAATAGTCCAATGTAATGTCTTTCTAATTCTGGATTACTTATTTTTTTAGGAAACATTTCTGATAATTCTTCTTTTGTATCTCGTTTTGATGATTTTTTTTGTTTTTTAGTTTTATCGTTATTTGCTTTTTTTGTTCCTTTTTGCCCTAACATTTCTATTTTTTTTAGTGCTGATTGATAGTCCCTTTGTGCCAAGTCTATTTTTATTTTTTTTATGATGTCAACATTTTCCTCTGTTACTGGTATGCTATTTATTAATTCGTATAATTTATCATTTTTATTTTGCTCCATAAAACCTCCTTTATTATTAATGTCTATTATATTATTTTTTATTTTTTTTTGCAATATTTTTATGATAAGTTAAAAACAAATTTGTTACATATACATTACCAGCTTTTATATCCCACTCTTATCTCGCAATAATCAACATCACTCTAAATAAAGAACAACTCGAAAACCAAAATGGACATTCCAGCCACTTTTAACGGGAATACCAACACCACGAAAACATACAGCAACGTAACCACTATTAAGAAAGCTACCTCCACGACCAACACCAAATGGACCTCCTGTTTTATCATATTTACCTGTTTCTGTTGTCCACTCAAACATGTTTCCTGCTAAATCATATATATTTTTTACTTTTGCTGCTTCTGCTGCTCCTGTTGCTATTTCTGTTCTTTCTTTGTATGCTCTTGTAAAATCCCATTGAGAATGAGGTGGTATCCATTCATATTGACTATATTCTGTTTCCACATTATCTTTTGTAATTTCTTTACTGCTTTCTGTTCTTTTCCAAGTTCCTATAGAATACGTTTTAGCATATAACCAACCGTCTAGATAAGCATGCATTGCATATATTCCATCATTTTTTAAACTTATATTTGTATTATCATAGTAATTTCCATAGTTTGATGAGTCTGTTACTTTCTCTACTTTTCCTTCTCCTGTTTTTATCCATTCTACTACTGTATCCCATGCATAGCTGTCTATTAATTGGCTTGTTACACTTTCATTACCTTCATACATTTTTCTTGATACTTCTATTGCATGTTCTTGAGATATAAAATTCCAACAAGGATTATTTTTCTTGCTTACTGGTTTTAATGGTTCTCCATTTTCTTCTGTTACATCTCTTCCACTATTTAAAGCTAATGTCCTTATATAATCTTTCTTGTCTGCTGTTGGATAAAAGGATGCTGTGCTTGGTATTCCTGCTTCATATCTTCCTATATAAAATCCTCCATATTTGTTTACACTTGTTGTATCTCCATAATCATCTGTCCAATCATCACCATCTATATATCCATCCTGCTTTGTTTTATAATATACTCCATCTTCTTGAGCAGTTTTCCATGTTTCTGCTAATCCTTTTTCTTTCTCATATGCTATGTCTTCTCCTTTTCCACATGGTACCCATACAAATTCATTTCCTTCATCATCTTGTATTACAAATCCTGTTTCTTTTGTTCCTTCTTTATAATGAAATCCGTTTGGCACTGGTATTATATGTCCTTCTCCATCTGCTACTGGTGTTACTTTAGATATGTCCCACGCTTTTCCTTCTGGTACTGTTGTTTCTGTTCCAGCTGTCATTTTTCCTAAATCTTCATTATATATCTCTGCTATGTTTATTGTATATTTTCCATCTTCTGTTGTTAATTCAAATCCTTCTGGAAAGTTATCCCATTTTAAATC
>CANQES010000022.1 GCA_947595555.1 uncultured Clostridia bacterium
GTTGCTCTACCAACTGAGCTATATTGGCATATAACAAGCTAATTATATTTCAAATTAGCTTGTTCTTTATATTAATTATTAATCTGCTCTTGCAAATATAATCAATCTTGCACTACTATCATCTGTACAAGTAGATAAAGTAATTTCTGGTTTTCCTTGTGTATCTCTTTGATAAAAATCTGAATCTTCTGGTGTTGTTTCAAATTTACTATAAATTGTATATGTTAATTTTTTCCCATCATTATCTGTTACATATATTTTATCACCAACATTTAATTTTTTATTATTTGAAAAAAACAAACCATTTCTATAATTATGTCCCGCAATAACACTATTTCCAGGTTTATTTAATCCAACACCATATAAGAATACTACTGCAGTTTCAAGTGATTTTGGAGTCATTGTATCCAATACAGGATACCTAAAATTTATTTTCGGAATTACCATAGTTCCATAAACACCAAATCCTTTATATGTAGGCTGCTTTTTAGATGAACCTGATGTTTCTATATCTTTTATTTGTTCAAATGGATTAGTACTTGGATTTGTATTTGAATTATTTGCACCTTCCGTGCCTTCATCATCTTGAACATCTGCTGACACCTCTCCTTGAAAATTTTCAACGAAATCAGATGTATCTTTAGTAATCATATAATTTTGAAAATAATCATATGATAAAAATCCAAGAAGTCCAATAATAGCAACAACTACAAAAACTAATATGACTGTTAATACTTTACTATATTTACTTTCAAACATCGCTTTTACCTCCATATATCTCATATTCTACTATATTAATTATATCACATATATTATGAAAAGTACAGTCATATTCAAACAATTTTTTCTCCTAGCTTTTTACCTGCTAACACATGAAAATGTAGATGCATCACTTCCTGTCCACCATTTCTACCACAATTTACAATAACTCTATATCCGTCTTGCTTAAAGTTGTGTTCTTCTGCAATTTTATTTATTATTCCATAAATTTTTCCCATTAATTGTTCGTCTCCTTTTTCTAAGTCTGCAAGGGATTTTATGTGTTTTTTTGGTATTACTAAAATATGAATTGGTGCTGCTGGATTTATATCATGACATGCTAGAAATTCATCATCTTCGTAAACTTTGTTACTAGGTATGTCTCCTTTTATAATTTTACAAAATAAACATTCTTCCATTTTTCTCTCCTTAATCTTTTTGTAGAATTGCTTTTATTCTTCTAATTCCTGATGAACTAGATTCTTCTTTAATTATTTTAAATGTTCCTAATTGATTGGTGTTGCTTACATGTGGTCCGCCACATAATTCTTTTGATACATTTCCTATGCTATAGACAGTTACTATATCTGGATATTTTTCAATAAACATGCATTCTGCTCCTGATTTTAATGCATCTTCTTTTTTCATTTCTTGTTTTGTTACTTCTAATCCGTCTTTTATCCATTGATTAACTAAATCTTCTACTGCTTTCTTTTCTTCATCTGTTAATTTATGGTCACAGTTAAAGTCAAATCTCATTCTTTCTGATGTAATATTTGAACCTCTTTGATGTGCATCTTTTCCTACAATTTGTTTTAATGCTGCATTTAATAGATGTGTTGCTGTATGATATGCAATTGTTTCATCTGTTTGTTCTGCTAGCCCTCCTTTGAATTTTTGTTCTGAACCTTGCCTTGATTTTTCTTGATGTTTTTTAAATAGTTCATCAAATTGCTTTAAATCTACTTCATAACCGTGTTCACTTGCTAATTCTTTGGTTACTTCTGGTGGAAATCCATAGGTATCATATAGTCTGAAAACTACTTCTCCTACAATTTTATTGCTTGAAGTTTCTTGCAATTTTTTGATTTCTTTTTCAAATTCCTTTTCACCATTTGTAAGGGTTTTTACGAATTTGTCTTTTTCTTCTAATATTACGTTTTTTATAGTATGCCTGTTATTTTCCAATTCTGGATACATGTCCTTTAGGTTATCAACATTTATATCTATTAATGTTGATAATTCATCTAAATTTATTTGTAGTTTGTTTAAATGTCTTATCATTCTTCTAATCAATCTTCTTAATACATATCCTCTATCAATGTTACTTGGTCTTCCTCCATCTGATATAATCATGATGCTAGAGCGTAAGTGCTCTGCTACAATTCTTCTGCTTTCTATGTAGTCTTGTTTTTGTAATTGTTCTAATTTTTCCATTATTGGTTTGAATAATTCTGTGTCAAATGGCGTTTCTTTTCCTTGTAATAGCATTGACATTCTTTCTAATCCTAGTCCTGTGTCTACATTTCGTTGTGCTAATTTTGTATATCCATTTTTGTCTTTAAAATATTCCATAAATACATTGTTCCAGATTTCAACATATTTACCGCAATCACATGATGGTTGACAGTCTTTTGAACATGCTGGTTTTCCTGTATCATAAAACATCTCTGTGTCTGGTCCGCAAGGTCCTTCCTCGCCAGCTATCCACCAGTTGTCATCTTTTCCATAAAAATATATTCTTTCTTCTGGAATGCCTACTTTTTTCCATACTTCTGCTGAAACATCATCTCTTGGGCAGTTTGCATCACCAGCAAAACATGTTACTGATAATTTTTCTGCTGGAATTCCTAGTTCTTTTGTTAAGAATTCGAAACTCATGGATATTGATTCTTCTTTGAAATAATCTCCTAATGACCAATTTCCTAACATTTCAAAGTATGTTAAATGACGATTATCTCCTACTTCGTCTATGTCATTTGTTCTGACACATTTTTGATAATCTGTTAGTCTTGTACCCTCTGGATGTTTCTCTCCTAAAAGATATGGCACTAATGGTTGCATTCCTGCTGTTGTAAATAATACTGATGGATCATTTTCTGGGATTAACGGTGCAGAAGGAATTACACTATGACCATGTTTTTTAAAAAAGTTTAAATATTTGTTTCTAATTTCAATTGCTTTCATATTCTCTCTCCTGTATTTATTTTAATTAACTTTTAAAATTATACTCTAAGTTTTAAAAAAAATCAAGGCATTCCTTAATGCCTTAATTTTAATATAGATAATTTTGTGGATTTATATGCTCTCCATTAATACGTATCTCGAAATGTAAATGTGGTCCTGTGGAATTTCCTGTTGACCCCACAGCTGCAATTACATCTCCAGCTTTCACTTCTTGCCCTTCTGTAACATACATTTCCTTCGTATGTGCATACCATGTTTCTACTCCTTGCCCATGGTCTACTTTTACTAAATTACCATAAGAACCTTGATATCCTGCATACGTTACTTTGCCTGATGATACAACTTTAATTGGTGTTCCTGATGATACAGCTATATCTAGTCCTGTATGATTAGATTTTCGTATTCTACTGCTTACTCCATAACGAGAAGATATTACTCCTTGTACTGGTAAATAAGCTATTTTTATTCCATTAACTTCTGTAATGTAGTTTTCTTTTTCTTCAATTTTATTTTTCATCTGATTTTTTGCAATGTCTATGTCATCAGTTTTTATATCTTCTTTGTTCTGTGTATATTTTTCTATAATGCTTAGATTTAAGTCTTGTTTTTCATTATCCTGTTTTATAGAATTTATTAGTTCTTCTGCTTCCTGCAATGTATCAACTGTTTCGATTATATCATTGTCTAATGTAATGTCATAGTATTTATAAGTAATTACTACTTCATCTTGTACCTTGCTTGCAATGTCTAGTTCATTTGTCTTTATATCTCTTGCTAATAATGTTAATTTGTACTCTGGCTCTACTGCAATATTCATCATGTCTACATTTTTGTCTTCGTTTTGTAAAATCACTTGTCTTAGATTTTCTTCAAAAGCTTGCTTGTTTTGTACATACCCTAGTTCTTCTCCAGCAAGTGTTATTTTATATGTTGGTTTATATTTTATTAATATAATTGAAATGATAATTGCTATAGCTAATATAGTAAAATTGACATATTTAAGAATTTCTTTCGTATAGTATTTTACCTTCTTGTTTAAAATATAATTCTCCTCCTTTAAAAACAACTAAACTCTATTATACTATATATTCTTTACAATTTCAATTTATGTATACTATTTTAATACTAATTTAACATTTTTTTCATATAAATATTGGATTAATTTAACTATTTTAGTATATTTTTCTTTTTAATTCTTTGTTTTCCTTACTTTTTCATCGTTTTTCATTCATGTATGTTATTTAATTATTATATTATTTTATTTTAACTAATAGGTTGTATTTATATGTTTTAGTTTCTGTAAATTTAAACTATAAAATGCTATATTATAAATCAAGAATAGGAAGGTGATAAAAAATGGCTTTAGATTACGCAGTAATTGGTCAAAGAATTAAGCAGGCCCGTCTTGCTAAAAATTTAACACAAGAGGACTTGGCAGAACAAATTGATATTTCAGTTGCTTTTTTAAGTAGAGTTGAAAGAGGAAATTCTCATATAAATTTGAAGAGATTAAATCAACTATGTAGATTATTAGATGTTACAGAAGGTTATGTTTTAAATGGTGCTTCTAGTAATTCTAAAAATTATTTAAATAAGGAATTTTCTGAATTAATAAAAGGTTGTTCTCCAGAAAAGCAAAAATTGATATATAACGTTGCAAAAGCAATTGTAGAAACAGATATAGAATCTGAATAAATTTACGAAAAACCAATATATAAATATTGGTTTTTTTGTACCCCTTTTCTTCACTTTTGGTTGTAGTTTAACAGTTTTAGTTTGTTTTATTTATATTTTATTCAGTATAAAATATAGATAAATGGGGGTATAAAATGCAAAATCTAGATTACAAGGAAATTGGAAAAAGAATTAAAAGCAAACGAAAAGAACTAAAAATTACTCAAGAAAAACTATCAGAAATCATTGATGTTTCTCCTTCTTACATTAGTGAAATTGAAAGAGGCATGAGTATTAGTAGTTTATTTACAATTACTAAAATTGCTAAAACTTTAGATTTAAGTTTAGATTATTTAATTTGGGGATTTCATTCAGATAACGCAAATTATATTTTTACTGACATTTTAAAAACAATTCCTAAAGAAAGTCATGATATGTATTTTCGTTTATGCGAAAATATTGCTAATGCTTTAAAGAAATAATTACTTGTTGTAATTGATCAAATTGTAATTCTAATTCATTTATTTTTGTTTTTCTAATTTTCATTAATTGCCTTAGATTTAATCCTATTTTGATTTTTCTATTTTTTCTATTTTCTATTATTAGATAATTCTTTTTTTGTATAATTTGAATGTTTTCTATTAATATGTCTGTTGCTATAATTCCATTTAAGCATAATACTATATTTTTTCTATTGTGTTTGCGTAATATGTCAATTAGTTCTTTTCTTTCCATTGCATCCTTTCTTTTTTTTCTTTTTTATTTAGCTTAAAAACATCATCTTTTGATCTAATTTATGTATCATTTTTGCACATTTTATCCACTCTTTTTCTTCTTTGTCACTTATTGGTTCTTCCGCTTTATATCTAGTTTTATGTTCTAAGTTAGCCCAAAAATCCATGGCTGTTGTTCTTATTTGAATTTCTACTTTTACATATATGTTTTTTTGTAATAGTATTACCGGTACTTGTACGATTAAGTGATAACTAGAATATCCACTCTTTTTTGGATTTGTAATATAGTCCTTTTCTTTTATAATTTTTATGTCTGAAAATTTTTTTATTAAATCTCGTATTGAAAATATGTCTTTTTTTAAATTACATATAATTCTAATTCCTGCTATGTCATTGATGTTTTCTATCATACTTTCATATGTTAATGATAAGTTTCTTTTATTCATTTTTTCAATGATGCTTTCTGCACTTTTTATTCTTGTGTTTACATGATCTATTAAATCATATTGATAAAATATTTTAAATTCGTCTTTTACTATATCTATTTGAGTTTCTAGTTGCTTAATTGCAACAGAATAGATAAACATTAATTTTTTAAATGTTTCATCTTCTGTTTCTAATTTCTTTTTATAATCTATAAAGTTTTGTATGTCCATTATTTCATTTGTCTTCTGCTTTTTGGATATCATGCTGTTGTTTCACCTCTCTTTGTATTTAGTATATGCAGATAATATTACTTTATTGTTATGAATTTATATTTAGTTTGTGTTTTTTGCGTGAATTTTTTTATTTACTAAAATTGTATTGACAAATCTTTCCTTTTGTTATATACTAAATAAGTATTGAATATCGCGGGATGGAGCAGCTGGCAGCTCGCAGGGCTCATAACCCTGAGGTCGTAGGTTCGAATCCTACTCCCGCAACCAAAATAAAAACACCGCTATCTATTAAAACGGTGTTTTTATTTATAACTTTAATCATTAAAGTATTCCATTTGTAATATATTTGAACAATCGACTTATATTAAAATAAACTTATAAAACCTAGCACTCCAAAAATAATAAAAGTTATATTAGATAGTGTCTCTATCCACTCTTGTTTTAAATGATTGCCTATCAATTTACCACAAAAAATAGCAATGCAATTACATGCCACCATACCAAAAATAGAACCTAAAATTAAAGATATTTTATAATCTGGATATTGACATCCAAGGCTTAAAGATGCTAAAAAGGTTTTATCTCCTAATTCACCAATTAAAATACAAAGAGTTACCATTAAAATACAATTCATCTTTAGTTTAGAAAGTTTTTGTAATATATTTGATTTTTTAGAAGATGTATTTTCTTGTTTCGATTTTGGTATAAATCCTATTAATCCAATTAGTAGAAATGAAGTATAAGTAAATATTTTTAAATAATATTGAAAGCTTTGACTTGAAAAATAGGCAACTCTACTTCCAAATAATATTGCAAATCCATGGCTAAGAAATGTGCCTATAGCCACACCTAGTAATATATTTTTCGCTTTATTTTTGCTAGAAAAAGATAAAACTAAAAGTTGTGTTTTATCTCCTAATTCTGAAAAAAATACAAGTATAAAAGTAATTAAAAAAGGATAAATTAGTTCCATAATACGCCTCATTCCTGTTTAATAAATATGCGCATTTATTAAAAATATTCGATACTTGAATTTTTAATTTTGAAACTTATTTATCCTTGTTTATTATTTAAATTTTTTGATTAGTTCTTCTACTGTTAATATCTCTTTTTCTTCTGTTTTAATGTACTCTAGTTCTAAGTTATCACCTTCTGTTTTATCTCCTATTACTATCATGTATGGTGTTCCTAATACTTTGCAGTCTTTCATTTTAGCTCCAATGCTTATGTCTTTTCTATCATCTAAGATGCTTTCAATTCCCGCTTTTTTTAGAGTTTCATATAATTCATTTGCTTGTTTTACTTTTTCCTCAATGTCCATTTTAGGAATAATTTGAATTTTGAAAGGTGCTACTGTTTCTGGTAAAGAAAATCCACATGGTCCCCACTTTTTATCATTAAGTAGATTTTGCTCGTAAAGTGCTGCTACTGTTCTACTAACTCCAATTCCGTAACATCCCATATAATATAGTTCTTCTTTTCCTTCTTGGTTTGTATATTTTCCATTCATCATCTCTGAATATCTTGTTCCTAATTGGAAAATATGTCCCAATTCCATTGTTCTTATTTCTTTAAAATTAGATATGTCTTCTATTCCATATTCCTCTTTTAGATATTCTTTATAGTTTTCTTTTTCTAGTATTTCTGTATTTAATCCTACTCCTGTTTTTTCATCATAAAGTATTTTGTCTTCTCCCTGCTCTGATATTAGCATAAATTCTTCTGATTTTTTTCCTCCCATTGCTCCATTGTCAGCCACTATTGGGATTACTTTCATTCCTATTTTTTCAAATATGTCTATATATGCTTTTCTTATATTTTCATATGATTTTGACATTGCTTTTTCATCAACATCAAAACTATATGCATCCATCATTGGAAATGCTTTTCCTCTTAGTAAATATCCTCTTGTTCTTATTTCATTTCTATATTTTTCTCCAATTTGATAGTATGTTACTGGTAAATTTTTATAAGATTTTAATTTTTCTCTAGCAAATTCCAACATCGCTTCTTCTCCTGTTGGTGCTAAACAAAATGTTCCTTTATTTGATTCTGTTATTAACATGGTACCATCTTGTACATAATGTTCATATCGTCCTGAATTTTTCCATATTGTATCTGGCTGTAATGTTGGTAGTAATACTTCTATACATCCATATTTGTTCAATGTTTCTACTATAATTTGTTCTATTTTTCTTCTTACCAATAATGGAACTGTATTATATGCAAATAAACCTGCTCCATATTGTACTAATTGACCTGTTTGCAACAAAATACTTTGTCCTGGATACATCTCATCTATGTTATTTAATTTTACAGTTCCTAATCCTGTTTGTGATAGTTTCATTATATGTCCTCTTTTCTAATTATTATTTTTTTGTTCTTCGGCCTTTTTCTCCTCATCTTCAGTCATTGTTTCTTCTACCTGGTCTTCAATTATTTCGTCAATTACAAGTTGTTGATTTTCATCCATTCTGTATCTTGGTAATTCTGGTAATTCTTCTAAAGATGAATAACCAAATTTTCTTAAAAAGTCACTTGTTGTTTTATATGACATTGGTTTTCCTGGCAAATCTGTTTTTCCAGCTTCCTCGATTAGTCCATATTCTAATAGTTTGTAAACACATCCATCAACGGAAACTCCACGTATTGCCTCAATTTCAGCTCTTGTTATTTTAGGATTATATGCAATAATTGCTAGTGTTTCTATTGCTGCATTGGATAAATTGGGCTTGCTCCTTTTGTCTATTATAGGATAAATATGCTCATATAAATTTTCCTTCGTTCCTAATTGATAGGAATTATCAAGTTTGATAATTTGTATTCCTCTATCTTCATTTTTGTATTCTTCTTGCATATTTGCTATAATGCTTTTTATGTCTTCTTTAGATATTTCTAAATTTTTTACTAGTTCTTCTGTTGATACTGATCTACCAGCAGCAAAAAGTATTGCTTCTATTATTGCTTTTATTTTTTTTATCTCCATTTCCTCATCATTCCTTACTTTTTGTTATTTATTATTATGCCATGAAATGCCTAATATGTCAATAATTATTTAAAAATTGAAATAAAGGAATAGTCTTGCACTTTAAAAAAAATTGTGTTAATATAGTTTTAATAAATAACGGAGGAGATTTTATGGAAAATAAAAAAAATTTAAAAGTTATCTCTGGCGATGGCTCTAACTTAAATATTTCTCCTGTATATGATTACCTAAATGCAGGAAAGCCAAAATTATCTAAAAATAAACCTACCAATATTGTTGTTCCAAAAGAAAGTAATAAAACCAAAAAAGATAAGTAAAAAACTTATCTTTTTTGGTTTTAAAATAGTAAACATAGAACTGACAGTACGAATAATCTCATCATAATGTCCATGAAAAAGTGATAATTTATACATTTAATACCCACTGCATTAATTTTATCAAATCCTGCCACTAATTTTTCAATGTCCTCTTGTGAAGATATTTTTTTCTCCTCCATATACTCTTTTGCTAAATATCTAGCTTTTATCATAGCATCATTTTCTAAAAATACTCGTACCATATAATAAATCATGCTCAATATTAGAAAAATTGCTAAAAACATTGTTTTGTAAGGTAGCATTTTAAAGAATAATAAGATAATTGCTACTACAAAATATAATAAATATATATTAGAAAATACGAAGTTAAATAGTAAAAGTTTTCTACTTTGAATAGAATGTAAACATTCATGTGCAATTGTTTGAATTCTTGTATAGCTTTTTTGTATGTTTGCAATTAATATTTTATCTGTTATTGCTATATACAAACTTGCTTGCGCACCTTCATCTTCTTCTATTTTTACTTTTTCATTATTTAACTTTTTTAAATACTCTTGACATATGTCTTTATTACTTGGATAGGCTTTTGCTAATCTATCTAATTCTTCATCATCACCGATGTGTTGCAACTGCTTTTTATTGTATTCGAATACAAATTTTAATACTATAATTGATATTAGTGCTAGAATTCCTATTATAATAAATTCCATATTTTTTCCTCTTTTTCAATTATTGCATAACGTCTCTAATTGCTTCCCCTATGATTTTGTTGACGTCTGCTATAATTATATTAAATTTTGTTTCCGCTTCAAAGTACTTTTTTGCATCATCTATGTCTATTAATTCAGCATACAAGTCTTGCACTTCTTTGTATTTTGCTTCATCTTGTTTTCCTGTTTGCATTGTAAGTAATTGTGTTTCATATCTTGCTTGCTCAAATTTACTCATTTTTTCTTTTAAACTTGCATTTAAGTTTAAGGCTTGCCTTGCCATTTTATAATTTACATATTCTTCTGATTGCTTGATTTCTTGTGCTAATCTATTTGCTGTATCATATACGTTCATTTTTTTCTTTCCTTTCATAAAATATATTAAGGTGTAGCCACTACTGCTTCACTTGCTTCTAAAATAACTTGTGCTGTTGTTGGACAAATGTTTATAAATGTGTTTCCATCATTTACTTTTATGTCATTTCCTTCCAAATCTTTATACTGGGTTTGCTCCCCTCTATCTGTTTTTATACATTTAATTTTTATTGCTCTTCCATTAGTAATGTAGTATCCATCAAAAGTACCTATATTTTTTAAGCCTTGTCTACCTTTATTTTCGCCATCATTCAGTGTATAATTATCACAAAAAGTTACTATTAAATTTTTAGCAGTAATTACTTTTCCTGTATCCCAATCTGTTTGTTCCTTTTTTCTGGCCTGTCTTTCATAAACTTTTTCTTCTGCATTATATACATATTTTACAGTTTGTAATTGAGAGTGTGGAATAGTAACACTAAGTGCCTCTTGCCCTTCTTCTAAGTTCACTTCATCTGTTACATAATTTAATACACTTTCTTTTTTAGAAGTCATTCTAAATTTTTTGTTTTGTGCAGATGTTAATAGTTTAGCTGTGCTTGTTACTGCATTGTGTGGAGCCTTCTTATCTTTTACTCGCCAAAAGGTGGTTCCATCTTCTGCAATTCCGTCAATTTCATTAATACTGTATTTTTTAATGTCACTTGCCGCTTGAGGACTTTCCCCAAAATGAACATAGATAGCATCATTTTCCATAACATAATCTACAAAATAATGCCTAGCACTCCTTACTGGACCTATTTTTTCGATGTCTGCTCCTTTGAATAATGCCATTAGCCTCGTTTCTCCACCTTCTACTATAATTTCATAAACCATATATGCATTTTGTAATCCAGCTTGTGGCCATGCTCCATTGTGATTGTCTATCATAACTGCTATTGGTCTGTCATTTCCTTGAAAGATTTGAACTTTCTTTTCTTCTTCTATAACTGCTGTAATAGTATTGTTATTTGTTTGTTCTACTGTTGCTGTTTCTTGGTTTTCTTTATCTTTTACAATTTTATATCCTAATATTGCACCTGCAAATACAATAAATATGACTAAAAAAATAATTACGCCTTTTCCACTACTACTTTTTTTCATTCGCTTTGCCATTTTATCGCCTCCTTAATTTCTTTTAATAATCAAATCAGCTAATATTTTTTCTTCTTTTGGTCTCATAAGTAATTTATCTTCTTCTTTAATATGATCATATCCCATTAAGTGGTAAAATCCATGCACTAACATGTAACTAAGTTCTCTTTCAAAACTGTGCCCGTATTCTTCTGCTTGTTCTTCTACTTTTTTTATACATATTATGATGTCGCCTAAAATGTCTTCATACTGATATTCCTGTTTTTTTATTTTTTGTTCTAGCTCGTCCTTTTCAAACATAGGAAAAGAAAGTACATCAGTTGCTTTGTCGATGTTTCTGTACTCTCTATTTATTCTTTGTATTCCTTCTTCTGTTGTTATAGTTACTGTAATAGATAGTTTTGAATTTTCTAATTTTTCTTCTTTAAAGCACTGAGTTAATACTTTCTCTATTATTTTTTCATATTCTTTTTTCGGTTCTATATCTTGGTATATTATTTCATACATATTTATGCAACTTCCTTAACTTTTCTGTATTTTCCTTCTGATTTATAAGATGTCCCCTTGATTTGCTTCATAACTCCATAGTCTACTAATTTTCTCTTATAATATTTTATTATTTTTGTGTAGTCTGTTTTAGATGTATGTAATTTCTTAATATCATTTTTGATAAATAATATTTCTTTTTGTTTGATATATTCAATGAAATCTGTTTCTTTTAGTTTTGCTATTTCTTTGTATTGATTCCAAAATACTTTGTATTCGTCTCTTGCTTTTGGTGATTCCCAATATACTTTCGTAGATAATAATTTAATGTTGTAGTCTTCAATTAGGTTAATTAGCATTGAATAAGCTCTTTCTCTTTTAGCAGCCATTTTTGTGTCTTGTACTAGTATTCGAGCATCTTTTAATAATTTTTCATAACATTGTTCTGCTACAATTAGTGGTAAACTGTGAGTAAATAATTTTCTACTAATTCCAAGTAATACCATGTTTTTTTCAATTGTATCCCTGCTATCTAGTTTGCCTACTACATAAGTTTCATATTTTTCATAATCTGATACTATATTTTTTATGCTTTCTTCAGAGTTAAGTTCTATTTTTAATGATAATATGTTTTGAATGTATTCTTCTAATGTATAAAATATTTTTGTATATATCCACTCTTTTGATGAGTCATAAGTGTTTGTATTGTCTGCTACTTTTATAGAATAGTTTTTTAAAATAGATTTGTATAATGAATCCATTTTAGATAGATAAAATGGATTATATTTTTCTTTGATTTTTTCTTTTCCGTCTACTTTTATCCCTTGATAGTCCAATTCTATTAAGTATTTTTGTTTACGATACTTGTATTCCATGTATTCGCTTTCTTTTAAGCTAGTTATTTCATAGTATTTTGATAACGCATTTTTTTCATATTCAGATGCTGTGTCATTTTTTACTTTTTTATATATTGAGTCCATTACATATTTGTCAAGTGCACCTAAATAAGCTTCATATGCTGTTTCATACTTCTTTTCTAATTGTTCCTTATCATATTCTTCATTGCTTTTATAGTTCTCAAAAGCTTTTATTACATTGTTTCTTTTCATTGATATTAACATACCATTAATACCTATTCTTGTAGGTATTAGTAGTTTTGTTAATGTGCTTGTTATTTTATTAAAAAATGTTTTATCTGCACCTGTTATTTTAAGGCTTCTTTCTTCCATTTAAATTCTCTCTCCTTTAAAATACAATTTTTTCATTTGTCCCTATATTTTCTAGCACTTCATATGTAACGTAGATATCAATACTATCTCCTTTGTCATAAGTGTTGATATTTTTCCCTACGATTGATTCTTTATTTTCAATGTCGTGGTCTAATTCCTGCTGTAATTGTTGTATCCCTATGTTTTTTGCTTCTTCTGGTTCGTATGTTTTTGGTTCTTCTTCTATTTCTTTATTTGTTATTTTTATTATAGAAATTGGTAAATAAAAATCTGAAAATAATTTCATTTTGTTTTCCGTTTCTATTGTATCATAAATTTTGAATTTTGAAACCCCTTTGTGCAAATTTATTTTAAAATTATTAAATTTTATTGTATATTTATTTTCAATGTTCCCTGTTTCCCTTCTTTCCGTAGTATTATATGGTATGTTAATATATTTTGTATGCCATACTTTTGCTTCAATGTCACCTTTTGCATGCACATATCTAATTCCTGTATATTTTCCTTCCATCCAGCCATTGATTAATGTTTCTCCTTTGTTTACAGTATCTCCTACTTTTACATTTGCAGTCCCTGTTTGCGCATTTATTTTTGTAATGATTCCCACTTTATCAGATACTATGCTACAGTATTCGTCTTCATCTATTATATTCGGTTTTTGGTCTGCCTTCACAATTTTTACAATGGCATTTGTTCCTTTTAGTTCAATACCCATCCATGCAATATCTTGCCTTTGTAGTCGAATTTGATTAATAATGTCTTTAGTATCAATTTGTTTTTTTAGCTTTCCTATTTTGAGTCCTGCTTTTTCAATGTCTTGTGCTATATTTTCTAACTGTTGCCCATTTTCTTCTTGAATGTCTACATTCCATACAAAATGTGATGATACTAGTATTGCAATTAATAGTAACAATAAAAATATGAAAAAAATTTTTCTTTTTTTATAACGATGTATTATAAAAGGCATTCCTCGTTTATTTCTAATTTTTATCTTGCATCTGGTTTTTCTTGCTATTCTACATATTTGCTTAAAATCTTGTACGTTTGCTCTACATTCTAATTGTATGTCGTTTTTTCTTTTTAAATGCCAAATTATTATTTTTTGGCTGCGACACATATTTATAAATCTTTCAATATAATATCCTTCTATGCTAATGGTTAAATATCCTATTATATAGCTAATTAATATTTTTACTATCATTCTCTTTATCCTTTCAATCTACTGTTCTCTCCATCTCCATGCTTTCAATGTGTCCTGTTACTTTTATGTCATCATTTGTCATATTTTCTAAGTTTAGATTAAACCCGTTTATGTTTATAATTCCTATGTGCGTATTAATTCTCACAAAGTATTCTTCATATTCTAGAATCCCTTTGAAGTTTTCTATTATCATTTCGTCAAATCCTGTTATGATAATTTTCGGTATATTTGAATAAACTTCTCTTGGTAATTCTAGTATCCTGTCTATTTTATTATAGTTTTTCTTTTTCATGCCTATCCTTCCCTTAATTAAATTCGTCTAATGACTTAAATTCGTATCCCATCGCTTTTGCTTCTCTTATAACTGAATCTAAGATATTCGTGTTTGTTTTTGAGTTTCCATGCAATAGCATTATTTCTCCATTGTGTAAATTGTCTAATATTTTTTTCTTTGCTGTGGTTTCATCTGGCTGTTTGTCTTCATTCCAGTCTTCATAAGCAAATGACCACATGACCGTTTTGTATCCCATCTGCTTGGTAATTTTTAGGGTGTTTTCACTAAATTCCCCTTTTGGTGGTCTTATATATGTCATTTCATATTTGAATTTTTCATAGATTGCTTCATGTAGTTTCATTATTTCTTCTTTTATTTGGCTTTCTGTAAGTTCTGGCATGCTTTTATGGTTTACTGTATGTATTTCAGATTCCTTAAGTCCAGTATTGGTTAATTTTTAAACTAATACTGAATTAAAGTTTTAGCCTTTATTATATTTTTTCAAATATAAATTTTATAAATATATTTTTTTCACTATCAAATTCTATTTTATTAATTAGTTTTTTATACATTTCTTTTGTTATATTTTTTAGACTTAATATTTTATTTGTTTCTTCTAAAATATTATCAATATCTATTTTTTCTAATTCTTCTTTTTGTTTTTTTATGTCACATTCAAAATTATTTATTTGGTTTAAAATTTTTTCTTTTTCTTCATTTTTTTTAGAATAAAATTTTTCAAAATCTATTTGTGTAATTATTTTATTTATTTTATCTTGATACATTTCTTCTAATATATTATTAATTAAATTTAATTGATTTTTACTTGTGTTTAAGTTTTCTTCTAATTTTTTTAGTTTTTCTTTTGCTTTTACCTTTGAATTTTTAAAAATATTTTTCAATTCTTCCTCTGAATATTTAATATGTTCTATTTCTTTTTTTAATTCTTTTTTTACTTTTTCTTCTATAAAATCTGCTCGTATTTGTTTATTATTGCAATTTCCTCTATTACTGTTTTTATTTGAACATATAAAATAATCTGCTCTCCATTCATTTCCAGATTTTCTTTGTTCTACTCTTGTTCTTAATGTTGCAATTCCGCCGCATTCCTTGCAAAATATTAAACCTTTAAGTGGATGATCAAATTTTCTTGTTCTTGTAATATGTTTACTTCTTATTTTTGCTTGTGCTTTATCCCATATATTTATATCTATAATTGGTTTGTGCATATTTTCTACTATAATATATTCTTCAGGATTAGTTGTTCTAACTTTTGCAATCTTATGACTTACTTTTTGAAACTTTCTTCCTACTACATTCCCGATATATACTTCATTTTTTAATATTTTTCCTATTTGTGTTCTATACCATAAGTATTTTCCATTTGGATTACAACTTTCTCTTTTCATAAAAGTGGGGATTTTTAAATACATAGCTGGTGCTAATATTTCTCTTTTATTTAATTCATCTGCTATTTTTTGTGGTGACATTCCTTTATTTACATACATATCAAATATATCTTTTATAATTTCTGCTGCATATTCATCAATAATTAAATGATTTTTTATAAGTTTATCTTTTTTATAACCATATGGTGCTATTCCTCCTTGAAACTCACCCTTTTCAATTTTTCTTTGCTTAACACTTTTTATTTTATTTGAGATATCTTGTGCATAATAATCATTAAAACTTAATTTAAATGTCAGAAATTGAAGTCCATCTGATTCTAAAGTATCTACATTGTCTCCAATTGAAATATATCTTATAGCATTTGATGGAAAATATCTTTCTAAATAATATCCTGTATCTATATGGTCTCGTCCAAATCTTGACAAATCTTTTGTTATTATACAATCTATTTTTCCTTCTTCAATATCTTTTAACATTTCTTGAAACCCTGGTCTATCAAAGTTTGTCCCTGTATATCCATCATCTGCATATTCTTTTACTTCTTTTAAATCTTTATGTTTATTTATATAAGTATTTATTATATCTCTTTGATTCTCAATACTTTCGCTTTCTCGATCATCTCCATCGTCTCTTGATAGTCTCATATATTTAGCTACTTTATATTGCCTTGTCATTTCCTACACCTTGCTTTCTTCTTTGTTATTAAATAATCTAATAAATTCTTGTTCTAATATTTCATTAAGAATTTCTTTTAAATCTTTATTTCCATAAGCAATTTGTATCTCATTATTTTGACTATTCATATGCTTGCCTCCATTCTTTATTTAATACTATGAGACAAATCTAAAAAAAATAACTAAAGATTTTACTCTTTAGCTATTTTATAAAATAATTATTTTATATTAAATTTTTATATTTTTTATAAAATACTACACTTATACTAAAAGAATCTACTATAGCTGTTAATAATACCAAATTTGTTGTTTTTCCTGTTTGTGGTAATGCTGTAGGTGCAGTAGTTTTTGGTTCTTCTTTTGATGGACTTTCTTTTATTGGATTGTCTTTAGGTGGTGTTTCTTTTTCTGGATTATCCTTAGGTGGATC
>CANQES010000023.1 GCA_947595555.1 uncultured Clostridia bacterium
TTGCAAGTATGAGTGTTATATGTTTAATGCTATTTATGACAATTAGTATTTTATCTTCTAGTTTAGCGTTAAGGAATACTATGCAAAGAGAATTAATAGAAATGACACCAGTTGATTTGAACTTATATAAAACTGCTAATTTACCAGAAAGTTATACTAGATATGGAATAAAACATACAACTACAGAAGCGCAACGAGAAGATTCAAAACATCCTATTTACGAAACATTAGTAAATAATAAACTTGATATGGATGTATTAAAAGATATTGTTGAAATTGAAGTGTATGCAACAAATGATTTAACTTGGGAAACTTTTTTTGGAGATAGTCTTAATGAAATTAAAAAGCAATTTCCAGGTTTAGCTTATGGAACAGCAGAGGAAATAGTAAAGATATCTGATTATAATAAAATGGCAAAATTATATGGGATAAATGAATATAACTTAGATGAAGATGAATATATAGTTCTCTGTGATTTTGATAGTCAGACAGAATTAAGAAATAAAGTATTAGCAAAAGGGAATTATCCATTAAAAATTGCAGGAAAAGAGTACAAATCAAAATATAACAAATGTCAAGAAGGATTTATCACAATGTCAACAAGCCATACAAATACAGGAATTATTTTAGTTCCAGATAGTTGCCCTTTAACAGAAGAAATGAAAGAAATGTATTTATTATCAGCAAATTATAATGCAGAAACAGATGAAGAAAAGCAAGACATTGAAAAACTCTTTGCAGGTAATGAAAATTCTTCAAACCTTATAAAATCATTGAATGATAATGGAATAGAGATAGATGGATTTACAAAAATAAGTTTAATGGAGGCTAGTGTTGGAATAGCAACAATAGTAACATTTATAGCTATTTATTTAGGTGTTATATTTTTAATAGCCAGCAGCGCTATTTTAGCACTAAAACAACTAACAGATAGTAGTGATAATAAACAAAGATACATTATTTTAAGAAAAATTGGTTGTGATGAAAAAATGATTAATAAAGCATTATTTAGGCAAATAGGCATTTTCTTTGGTATGCCACTTGTTTTAGCAATCATACATTCTATTTTTGGAATAAAATTTGCAATAACTATAATGTCAGGGTTGGCATCAATGGACGATTTACTACCATCTATTATATCAACAGTAATAATTATTGGTATTATATATGTCTCATATTTCCTCGCAACATATTTTGGTGTAAAGAACGTCATAAAAGAGTAAATATAAGTTAATCATGTATTTGAGAAATTTGATGGTATTTTTAGTCATTTTATGATATACTGTTAATCGAAAGATTTTTGTAATTATATTCTCAAAGGGGGAAGTAATATGGTAGAAGAATTTTTAGCATGTTATAATGAAGTTTTTAATGAAGATGGATCTCTAAAAGCGTGTGGTCGAGAGAAATGTATTCGGCTTATAGAAATAGCTGAACAAATACATATTTTTTCTGGACCAAATCATTTTGGCTCGAAGGAGACTGGATTTTTGAATGTTGTTAGAATGCAAGCGTTGAGAAATTCATTAGGCTAATATGTCATGGACCACATTATCAGTAAATTGATAATGTGGTCTTTGTATTTGAAAATTCATTTTATTGAAATTATATTTTACTTCATATAAATTTTATGATATGATACAGTTAGAAGAGGAGAGGCAAAGACCATATTTTGTAGATAATGATTTTTATAAGAATAAGTATAGTATGGCTGGTAAATTAAAGTATTTTTGTATTAAAGTTAGAGAAGTTACAGAATGGGAAAATTATACTGAAGAAAAAGTAAAAAATGAAGATAATAAAATTATTTTTATAAAAGATTTAAAAAAAGTATTGACAAAATAATTTTATTATTATATATAATAGATATATTTATTAATAATTATTTTTGACATAGATATATTATATTTTTTTATAAATCTATTTTGTGGGGCATATGGGCATATGCTAATAATTATATAAATGAAACATTGCGCAAAATCAAAGTTTTGTGCAAACAGGAGTAGGAATAAAAACACATATCCTTAAATTACATCTATTCTTTAATATTATCCACTTTCAGATTAATTTTATATCTTAAATTTTAATTTTCTATATTTGTGTTATAAAAAAATTATTAGAAATCTGTAAATTCTTATATTTCAGTAATTTCAGTATTTTGCTTAAATTTATAGACAACAAACTATATATCTTTTTTATAAAAACGCCTTAAAATCGATTCTCGTGCGTCGCTTTTTTAACTATTTTCCAGCATTTTTCGAAAACTATTGATTTTATAATATTTTAACAAATTTACATTATATAGATAATAATTTTTAAATATTCAAAATAAATTTCAAATGAAAACTTTATTAGTTAAATATAAAAATGTCTTAAAATTGATTTTGAAGCTTTATAAAGTGAAATTATTTTCTAATATTATAATTAGAAATTTATTTTAAAAATTTTATAAAAAATTTATAATAATTATAGTCAAACTTATAAAGATTTTAAATGTAACAAATGTTCGGTTTTAAAATTTTAATAAATTTATTTAATTCAAGATATTCATTTTTCAAAACAGCCCCTCTCTCCTACTCTAGCGAATTTTTTAAATTTTATATTGACACACATGTAATTTGTTTAGTTATTTTGAGCATTAAGCAATTTAATTTTTTTGGTTTTTTTATAGTAATCAAGTATATTTTTTTCAATATTTTCTCTATCATTTTTACTTGCTTCGTGAAAATAAATATTAATGTCTTTACCTTGATTAAACATATTTAAGGCAAATTTATTCATTTTGCAATTTGTGCTCTGACCACCTTTAAAAATATTCCTTGGTGAGATATGACCATAACCATTATTAAACCTTTTTTTCATATCAATAGTTTCACCTACATATTTAATTTTATTATCAACTATCCATAAATATACTCCAGAGAAAGGAATTGAAGTATTAGAAAATTTTTCCAATCGGATTTCACAAAATTCTATGTTTTCTGCATCCTCAAACTTATAATTTTGCAAAGACCTTACTAACTATTTATATTTTGGATTATTTTTATACTTAGTTACTTTTTCTTTATATTTTTCAATTTGTTCTTCTGTTTTTTTTATTTCAATTAACTTATCAAAATATTCAAAATCATATTTATCAATACTTATTTTCTTTTTCATAATTATATTTCCTTCTTTTTCTAAAAGTCCGATCTCTTCTAATTGATTTAAGTAAGATAAGGCAGTTAATCTTGTAACTCTACAAGCTTTTTCTTCTTTATAACCACTTAATTATATATAAAATATCATAAATTTTATACATTATATTTGTTTGTATTATCAAAGTTTTGCGCAAATTTAAAATTATAAAAATCTACTATTCCCCTACTCTACCGTTTTTATCCAATTTGAAAAATTTTTTTAAAATAAAGAAAAGCAAGATTTTGATTTTCCTTGCTTTTCATGAACTATGAAAATAATTTTACAATAATGCAATTTTGACAGTCATTATCGTTCATATTAATCTCTTGAACAATACATTTATATTTTTTCTTTTCTTTAATAATTCTTGTAACATTTTCAGAATAATATCGTGGTATGTAACCTAATATTTTATTATTATATAAAATTTTTACTGCATTGGAATCTCTTTCATTTTCTGGTTCTAATTCTAATGATAATTCGTCTCCTATTTTTAAATTACAATTTTTAAAACAATTATTTCCATTATTACAATTCATATAATATCTTGAACCAGCAATCGGAAAAGTTCTTTCAAATTTGTCATTTATATCGAAAATTGGATCTATAAAATATATATCATCTATTGGTAATTTTGCTCCGCTTCTTTTTAGTAATTGATAAGCATCATATTCTACTAAACCATATTTATTTAAAATATTAGCAATATCACTTCTTTTTTTATCAGGCAATCTACTTAAAAAAGCTGGAAATAATGTTTCACATTCATATTTTTCTCTTTTTGGAAATGCAGTTAAAAAAGTAAATCCATTTTTTATTGCTAAATCAACCTCTTCGTTATACTCAAATTCATATTTACCATTCTTACTTAATGTTCCAACGATATATTGTTTTTTGGAAGCTTTGTCATGCCAAATTAAATACAAATAATCTCTACCATTTGAAATAGCCATATTATAAATCCTCCTTTCTAAAAATTTCTTTTAATAAGTTTATTTTTCCTATTAAATATTTTTGTAATAATTCTTTTCTCATATCTGACATAAACTCAATATTAAAATCATATATGATATTATATATACAATCATTTGATAATATATTAATGACATCTTCAACATAATTAATTATATCATTTCTATTAAGTTTTTTCAAATATTTTATTACTTCAATATGTGTCGGAAATCTTTTATTATTTCCATCTATTCTTATACTTGATTTTGACTTAGTATTTATTAAAGCATTAAATTTCATTTCATCATTTCCGAGATACTTTTCAATATCATCTTCATAAATATGTGAACATAAAGCTGAACTATTATCATATAATGGTGCAAATCTAAAAATACCATTATTTTTTATAAAAGCCCAATTAGAATGGTGGCGATCTGTATTTCCTATAATAAAATCAAATATTAACATTTGGTAAAATTCAAAAGGAACAGGATTTATAACATTTCTAATAGAATCTTCTATCATTGATATATTATAATAGATATTACTATCAGAATCATATAATCTATCAGAATCATAATTTGGATATAACGCAGTAATAAACCAAATACCCTCTATAAGATTTTCATATCTTTGTATTACATTATAACTCATACAACCTATTTTTCCATTATAATAACCGAATATCAATTTCTGCATTTTTAATATTAATAGTTTTAGCAATAATTGATGATAATTTTTCAGCAATATATTCTGTTGATACCTCTATTATATTACCATATTTATCTTTTTTTACTTTTGGAAATTTAAATACTCCTATTTCATTATCATTTTCTAGCCAAATTTTTTCACTTCTACCAGACCCCTCTGAATTTCCTGTATATTCTTTCCAATTACTAAAATCTTTTAACATTTTTCTCCAATCTTTATTTTGTTATAATCTTAAATATTTTTTCACTATATTTTTCATTTTTAGCATTTTATAAATTAAATTTACGGATTATAAAGTAGTATATCATTTTATATAAAAAATATCAATGATTCGTTCAATTAATTTTTTGAAACTTTATTATATCCTAATTTTTCTTGCATTTTCTTTATTTTTCATCAACTCTTGAATAATCTATAATATCGAAAAATATTTGTTAGTCGCTCAAAGAGGCGGCGACAAACACATTTATTAAAAACTTCGAACTTATAAAAATTTTTTAATAAACAAGCTATTTATATTTTTAAGTATAAATAGCTTGTTTGTTTATTAGATTGTCTAAATTTGCTTTATAATTTTTCTATTATATCAAGTCCTCTTATTAATGAATTTGCATGTGAACAAGAGATTTCAATTGTCCGCGTACTGTTTATTATTTGTGAATCATGTGGAACTATTCCATCACCATTAATTTGCAGTATCTTATCCCAGAACAACAAAAGCAAATCCATAAAATCCTTACAGCTAGATATTTTTTTCAAAGAAGATATTATATTTATATGTTCCTTGTATGATGCAGACTGTAAGTTTTGAATAAACTGTGAATTTGGTATTATATCCTTATCTACATTATGATTGCTAAAAATAGCATTATAGACTGTTTTAAGTATCCGAGATTTTAATATTTTATCCATAGCTTTTTTATCAGCTATAATAGAGCCTTTAAATGGTGTTGAAATGGTTACTAATGTAATAACATTTCTGCAATAGTGACTAGCATTATATAAGCACAAGCCACATTTTGAATGACCAATTAAGAATATTTGCTCATACTTATTATATAAGCTATTTACAAATATAGCAATTTCTCTACTCGATTCCTCCATTCCTATACATTCGAAAGTAAAGTAAAATGCATAAATAGTAATATCTTTGCTTATCTTAAGCTTAAATTGTTGCATAGCTGGGTCATGTTTTGTAATGACATAATTCTTATCAACACTTAAGGAGTGTCCATTGCCAATTATGTAGCACCGTTTATGATTTTTTCCCTCCTGGACTTTTTGTATAACAACATTATTTGTATTGTATACAATTCCATCCATTACTTGATTTTTAAAAACAAATTTTTTCATCTAAATACTCTCCTCTCTGCATTCACATAAAGATTTTTCAGCTCACTTATGGTATTATTACTCATCTTATTACCGCCTTGAGCTGAAAGCAACTAATTTTACATAATAATCTTATCATAAGTGCATTCTTTTGTCAAATATCGTAGCTATTCCTTGCTATTATAAATCAATTTTTACATCTTCTCGTTTTTTATCTTCTGCATTGAAAAATTCTTTTTTAGTCATTCCTTTTGAATTTGCAAATACACTTGATGGAAATGTAACAATTTTTTGATTATAAATAGATACATTTGAATTATAAAGTCTACGTGCAGCTTGCAAGTGCTCTTCAACATCTGCAATTGCCAATTGCAATTCCTTATAATTTTCACTTGCTTTTAAATCTGGATAATTTTCAGCTAGTGCTGAAATTTTTGTAAAGTTTTCTTCCATTGCAGCATTTGCATCATTTTTTTCTTGCATTGTCATTCCTTGACGTAATTCTATTGTTTTAAATATTGTTTCTTGTTCATATTTAGTATATCCTTTAACAACATCTATCATTTTTGTTAAAACATCATATCTTTTTGTTAGAGCAACATCTATTCCTGAATTTGCTTCATCAATTTTAACAAGAGATCTATTTAATCCATTAGATATTGAAATCAAATATCCTACTATAATTAATACAATAACTACAACAATAATTGCTACTACCATTTTTTACACCTCCTTTTTAAATAAATCATTGTCAAGATTAAGTTCATCTACAAATTGTGCTATCATCTCTACATCACCTGATATTCTTTTAAGTATGTCTTCTTCATTAATTTGTTTAAATACACTATCAGGTTCAAAAGAATCTTTATTATCATATATTCCAACATGTAAGCGATTATCTACAAAACATAATAAAAGCTTGCCTTTATTTAATTCATCTAATTTTTCTATTCTAGTCATAAGAGATGGTGTAATTATATAAAAAGCATCATGTTCATTTTGTGCATATACATTGAATTTTTGATTAAAACTTTCTGACTCCATAGAAACTTTTTTAAATAAGTCATCCTTTTTTCCAAATAAAGACATTGTTTTTACTTTGGAATTTCCAAATCCCTTTTGAACTACTTGAACATCTGCTTTAAAGGATTTATTAAAATCAAATACCATCCATCTACCTTTAAATATTGTTGAATATGTAGTAGTTGTATTTCCATTTGAATCAGTCGAAGTATGTTCTTCTTCTATATGAACATCTGCTTGTTCAAATTTTATATCTTTATATTTAGCAGATATAAAATCTTCTGAATGATATCTATCTCCCATGCGCATCATATTAGTTCCAGAAATGGTCTCATATGGCATACCTCTATATGGTTCATAAACTAACTCTGTAAATTTTGATTCTAAAGCTTTTACTACAAATACTTTTTTAAAAGTATTTGCATATTCATGTTTTAATTTTATTGTAGAAAGTAAAGTTATAATAACTCCCAATATAATGGGAAGTATTATTAATTTGAACATAAAAATTGCAAATACTATAGTTGCTATAATAGTAATTATAATTCCTGTTAGATATCGTCCTTTTATTTTTAACCTTAATTCTTCTAATTCTTCCATATTTTATCATCCTTATCTTTATTTTCTAAATAAAATTATATATAAATTTTTAAAAAAAGTCAACGTTTGGTTTTTAGATATTTTTATATTTATATCTTCAAATATTCTATAACTTTATTTTTAATACTTTTATCCATTTGTTTAAAATCATCAAATATCGACTTATTATTTACTAAATTTTTAGATTCAAGAATAATTATATTATTAGCAGATTGTTTAAATTCATCTATAAATTTATTAAACAAATCATTTCTTAATTTTCCTTCCCATTTAAACGGTTTTTGGACAAAACAAGTAATAGGAATGTTTAAAGTTTTAATATAATTATTTATAAATGGAGTAATTATAGTTCCACATCCTCCTCCAATTGCTGTAATGGTAATTACTAAATCTGCATTTGATGTCAATGTTTTTAAAAAAATTTCAATATCTTCTTTACTTTCTTCAAGTACTTTCTCGCCATTTTCTATTTTTCCATAACAACCCAGTCCATTACATGTTTTTTTGCCAATAGCCATATATTCTATTGCTCTTGTAATTTTTCTATCTATTATTGGTAAGAAAATATCTTTATTTGTAAAATATTCTATGTTGTTTACCTTCTGTAAACCATAATCTTGAATCTGGTGTATATCTTCAATATTTGCTGATATATACCCATATTTAATCATATCTTTTGATAAATATTGAAGCTCATATGATTTTATTAATTCATTTATTATATGGGTTGCAGCTCCACCAATACCTATAATACAAATTTTCTTCATATAAACAACCTCCTTAGTTTTTATTATATCAAACAATTAAATTTTTGCAATTCGACTGGTCATATAATGTATTTGTTTCATAAAAACTTATTTATGTAATATTAAGAGCCTACCATGTCTGGTAAGCCCTTTAGATTAAACTTAATTTGTAGTCACTATATTTATTGTGGAGGAGTTAGCACAAATCCAATTCTAGTAAGAGCACGGCCTTCATTAGTATTACTATCTTTTCCTAGTAAACTATTTAATTGGTCTGTATCTAAATCATATGATGCTATAACTGTAAATAAGTACAATCTACCTTCTACAAGATTTTTAAATGTTATTTCGTTTTCTCCTAATTTAACTTTAGGTGTCCTATTTCCTTCTTCATCTGCATATGGTCCATAAGAACAATACAAATTATTATTACCCTCAAGTAAAGCATTATCATTATCCATTAATGTAAATTTAAATGTTACTGATTTATCTTCATAGTTTGGTTCAGCTGTATATCCTACCATTTGTACTGGTGATTTTAATACATCAAATTGGTCAATACGATTTACTTGTATCTCTTCTGTGTCATAAGATATTTTTGTTATTTTTAAATCTACTATGCCATATTCGCTTGGTGCTTGATAACTAATCTTATATGTTCCATCTTCTTGTTTTTGTAACTCATCATTACTATATGTTTTGTCATTTACAACTATACTGTTAACATCTAAATCTGTATTATCTTCAATATTATAGAAAATATCGACCGTTCCACCTTTTTTTGGATAATAAGTAGACATGTTAGTTCCTGCAATACTTGCTCTAATTCCCACTTTTACGTCCTTTTCTTCTGCTAATGGTTGCTTTTTATGAACTTCCCCATCTATAACATCATAGTCAGCACTAAGTTCTACTTTGTAAGTTTCTGCTTTTGGTGCTTCTAGATTTACAGTACTTGCAGTTGCGTCTAGTTCTTTTGTTTCAATGACTTCATCTGTTGTTGCATATTTTAATGTTGCATATAATTTTGTTACTGTTTTTTCTTTATCTGTTAGTGTAAATGTTGCTGTAATAAAATCTTTATTTGCTGATACAGAAGTTTTAAATACATCAACTGTTGGTTTTGTTTTTAAAATTTTGAAACTTGTATCAGTTACTGGAAGTTGCTTAGTATTTTCTAATTTTACTTCTTGCAAATATAAAATTTTATTTTCTTGGTCTTCAAAAGTTATACCTTCTACTATGTAACTTCCATCTTCTTGTTTTTTAGCACTATAAGTACTTCCGTCTATCTTCACTTCTATAACATCATAGTTACCAGCATTAGTGCTTTCAAATTGAATATCTAACTTTCTTTCTTGTCTATTCATGTTGATTACTTTTAAATTACTAATTTTTAATTCATAATTTTGGATAATCTTAAATTGTTTAGTTTCAAATATCTCTGTTTTCTCATTTTCTGTTGCTTCACCTAGCACATTATTGTCTAAATCATATGTAATAGAAAGATCAATTTGATACATTACTTTTTCTGTTAAACCGTTTAATTCATATTTCAATTTTCCTTTTTCAAGAGGAATTGTTTGTTTTTGATTATTACTCAAATTTGTAATAATAATTTCTCCACTCTTAAATGTATCTTCCTCATCATTCATAGAAAATGTTACATTTGGTACATCACTTACAGTGTCTAAAACATAGTTGTCAATAGATAATTTATCTTTTAATACTTCTATTTGTGATGTCTTTTCTTTTAAATCTATTATTTCATCATTGTCTAAAGTTACACTATTTAATGTAATAGTTTTAACACCTGACTCTTCATATCCTGGAAGTGATTCAATTGTAGCATATGTTCTGCCATTTTTCTCTAGTTCATATTTCTTTCCATCAATTGTAGCAACTGTTGGATAATATTTACTTGCTGTTCCATAACCAGAGATAACATCACTTGTAAATGAATATTTTATTTTTTCATTTTTTTCAAAATAATGTGTTTTTGTATTTTCTTTATATGTGTCTATATTCTCAATATGAAGCTCACTTGGAGGCACTACTAAAACTAATGCACGATATAATGCTGAACCATTATCAGTATTTTCGTCTTTTCCTAATAATGAATTTAAATTATCTGTGTCTAAATCATAACTTAATCTTACATTTGCTAGAAGTGATGTAAGTACAGGAATATCGACAAAAGTTATTTCATTAATATCATTTGGATCATCTGGATCATTAATTTTTATTTTTGGTCTTACTTCTCCATGTGTATCTGGTATAGCTCCTCTTCCTACATAAATGTAAGCATCTTTTAGATTTCCATCTTCATCTTTTTCAGCTGCATTATCTGGATCAAGTAATTTAAATCTTATTGTTACTGATTTTTCTGGATATTTTTCTGTTGCCTCATAGTGACTCTCTGAAGTATAATGTCTTACACTTGGAACAGTCTTTAAAACATCAATTTGACTAATATATTCTGTAACTTCAATGTCTGTATTATCATAAGATATTTGAGTTACTTTTAAATCTGACATGCCATAATCTTTAGGAGCTGTATATGTAATTTTGTAAGTATCTTCACTTTCTTTTGTCGTTTCATAACTTTGACCATTAATAACAATATTAGTAACATCTATATCTGTATTGTCTTCTACAGTATAAGAAACTTCAATGTCCTTGCCTTTTTTTGGATAGTAAGTAGATGGTGTTGCTGATTTTATACTAGCTTCAATTCCTATTGTAATATCACCTTTTTCTGCTAAGTCTTCTTTTTCATGTTTAATTCCATCTACCGCATCATAACTTGCTGCTATTACGACTGTGTAATCTCCTGCTTGATAAATAGTACCTTCACTTGTTTTAAATGTTACTTCTCTTGCAGTTTTGTCTAGTTCTTTTGTTTCTACAATGTCACCTTTTGCATTTTGTAATTCTGCATATAGTTTAGTTACAACACTATCTTCATCTGTTACGTCAAATTTTGCTGTAATAGTATTTTTCTCATCTGGTGCATTTGTGTATGTAACTGTAGCCGTTGGTGCATCTTTAAATACAACGACACTTTCATTTAATTCACCAAAGTCTTTTAAGTTTTTCAATGTTGCTTCTTCTAATGTTAATGTTGTCTTTTCTGTACTTGTAATAGGTACTTCTACTGTATAAGTTGTTCCGCTTTTTGTAACTGGATATTCTTCCCCATTTATTAGTACTTCCTCTACTGGATATCTTGATAAGTTTGTACTTTCAAATTGTAATACAATTATATGTCCTTCTCTATTAACTTCTTTTACAACTAAATTGTTTAATGTAAAGTCATAATCTTTTAATATTTCAAAATTGTGTTCTTTTAGCACTTCTGTCTTTTGATGTTGATTATTGTTTCTATCTGTATCTAAATCATATGTAACTTCTATTTGAACATCATAAATTGTATGTTGTGCTATATTTTCTAATTCTATTGATGTATTATCTTTGTTGAATTCTATTTCTTGTTTTTGATTCTTTTCATCAATTATAATTATCTTTCCACTTACAAAAGCATCTTCCTCATCTTGTAATACAAATGATAATACTGGTTTTTCATTTGTATCATCTACCATTATGTGTGTAATAACTGGTTCTGATTTTAATACTTCTATTTTACTTGTGTAAGAAGTTTCTGCTGTTTGATTTTGATAGCATATGCCTGTTACATTTAATGTTTGTTCACCTGATGTATTTGGCACTTTATAGATTATTTTATAAGTTCCATCTGCTTGTTTTTCTGCATTATATTCTTTTTCATTAATAATTAATTTTGTAACATTTAAATCTGTGTTATCTTCTATTGTATAGAAAATGTTAGCTTCTGTTTCTTTTTGAATATAATAGCTTGCATTTGTATGTTTAACTATATTAGCTACTATATCTACTGTTATATTTTCTTTGTTTGCCAAAGTCACTTTTTCATGACTTAAACCATCTAAAGTATTGTAATCAGCCAATATGTCTATTGAATATTTTCCTGCTTGATAAACTTCATTTGTTGCTTCAAATGTTACACTTCTTGCATTTTTATCTAATTCTTTTGTTTCTATAACTTTTCCATTTTCATCTTTTAATTGTACATATATTTTAGTTAACGCATCATCTTCATCAGTTACTTCAAAGCTTGTTGTAATACTATTTTTCTCATCTGATACATTTGCTTCTATATTTGTAACTGTTGGTGCATCTTTAAATACAACTACACTTTCATTTAATCCATCAAAGTCTTTTAAGTTCTTCAATGTTGCTTCTTCTAATTTTAATGTTGTCTTTTCTGTACTTGTAATAGGTACTTCTACTGTATAAGTTGTTCCATTGTTTGTAACTAGATATTCTTCTCCATTTATTAGTACTTCCTCTACTGGATATCTTGATAAGTTTGTACTTTCAAATTGTAATATAATTACATTTTTTGCTCTATTAACTTCTTTTACAACTAAATTGTTTAATGTAAAGTCATAATCTTTTAATACTTCAAAATTGTGTTCTTTTAGCACTTCCGTTTTTTGATTTTGATTATTGCTTCTGTCTGTATCCAAATCATATGTAACTTCTATTTGAACATCATAAATTGTATGTTGTGCTATATTTTCTAATTCTATTGATGTTTCATTTTTGCTAAATTCTATCTCTTGTTTTTGACTATTTTCATCAATAATAATTACCTTTCCACTTACAAAAGCATCTTCCTCATCTTGTAATCCAAATGATAATACTGGTATGTCATGTGTATCATCTACCATTATATGTGTAATGCTTGGAGCTGATTTTAACACTTCTATTTCAATGTCATAATATTCTTCAATTGCTTTTGCTCCATATTTTATTTCCGTCACTTCTAGTATCTCTTTTCCAGATACCTCTAGTGCAGTATATTCCATTTTATAAGTTCCATCTGCTTGTTTTTCTACACTATAAGGTTCTCCTTCCATAATTATGTCAGTAACATCTAAGTCCGTATTATCCTCAACTGTAAATACTATCTCTATTTTTTGTCCTTTTTCAACATAATAACTTGAAATGATATCACCTAAAATATTTGATACTATATCTACTGTTATATTACCTTTACTTGCTAAAGTTTCTTTTTCATGTTTTAATCCATCCAAAGCATTATAATCTGCTAAGATATCTACTGTATATTCTCCAGCTTGATAAACATTATTATCTGATGTTTGGAAAGTTACTTCTCTTGCAGTTTTATCTAATTCTTTTGTCTCTATAACTTTTCCATTTTTATCTTTTAATTGTGCATACAATTTAATTAATGTATCATCTTCATCTGTTACTTCAAATCTTGATGTAATAGCATTTTTATCATTTGACACATTTGCTTCTATCTCTGTAACTATTGGTGCATTTTTAAATACAACTACACTCTTATTTAAGTTTTCAAAGTCCTTCAAGTTATTTAATACTGCTTCTTCTAATGTTAATGTTGTTCTTTTTGTATTTGTAATAGGTACTTCTACTGTATAAATTGTTCCATTTTTCGTAACTGGATATTCTTCTCCATTTATTAATACTTCTTCAATTACATATCTTGATATATTTGTGCTTTCAAATTGTAATACAATTATATGTCCTTCCCTATTAACTTCTTTTACAACTAAATTATCTAATTTAAAATCATAATCTTTTACAATTTCAAAATTATGCTCTTTTAATACGTCTGTTTTTTGATTTTGATTATTGTCTCTGTCCATATCTAAATCGTATGTAACTTCAATTTTAACATCATAAATTATATGCTGTGCTATATTTTCTAATTTGATTGATGTTGTATCTTTGTTAAATTCAATGTCCTGTGTTTTATTATTTTCATCAACAATTATTACTTTTCCTCTTATAAAAGTATTCTCTTCATCTTGTATTCCAAAAGATAATACAGGTTTATCTTGAGAATCATCTACTAATAAATGTGTAATAGTTGGAGCTGATTTTAATACTTCTACCTTACTTTCATAAGATGTATTTATTGTTTCTTCTTTGTAGTTTATTTTTGTTACTGTTAAAGTTAATTCACCTGATTTAGTTGGTGCTTTATATTTTACCTTGTAACTTCCATCTTTTTGTTTTGTAACAGGCAAGGTTACTCCATTTAATTCTAAACTTACTACATCTTCAGTTGTATTGTCTTTAATTGTATATGTTACTTCTGTTTCTTCACCTTTTGCAACATAATAATTTAATGTCTTACTATTAGTAATACTAGATTTAATTGGTGTTTTTATATCACTACAAATTGATTTAACTTCTTGTTTAATTCCATCTCCTAAATCATACTTAACTACTAGTTCTACTGAATATGTTCCTGCAAATTCTATATCAAAACTTGAAGTTCTTTCTTGTAAATCTACTTCTTTTTCGCCAACAACTTCTCCTCTACTATTTTTTAAATAAAGAGTAATTGTTGTTACACTTTCATCTATGTCTGTTATATCAAAATCAACATTTACAGTATCATCTTCTAGTTTTGCATTTACAGAATTAATACCTGGTATTTGTTTCATATATATGTAAGTTAATTTTTTATTAACTTCATATTTTGCTCCATTGCTTAATGTTACTTCTTCTAGTGTTACTGTATTTTTTCCTTTTTTATCTTTTTCTAGTTCTACTTGATATGTATTTCCTTTTTTGCTAACAGTATAAGTTTTTCCATTTATTTTAACTGTTTCAACTGGATAATAAGAATCATAATCATTTTCAAATGATATAATTAATTTATCTGCTGACGTCACTTTTTCTGTGATTGTTATATTTTTTCCAATAAAGTTGTAATCTCTGTTAAATGTTAAATTTTTGTCTACGATTGTTTCTTGTGTCTGGCTACTTCCACCATTTTCTTCATCAAAGTAATTACTATCTAAGTCATAATCTGTAATAATTTTTATACTATATCTTTTCCCTTCTTCTAGTCCTTTTGTAAATTTGTTTTCTCCCACTTTAATGCTTTCTTCTAGTACAATATTACCAGCTTCATCTGTTACAATGATTTTTCCTGTTTTAAAAGAATTATCTTCATCTTTTAAAACAAAAGAAATGTCTGGTGTCTCTTTTTTCACATCTACTAAGAAATTTTCTACAACTGGTTTATCTTTTAATACATCTACAGTTATTTTTAAGTTACTTTTAATTTTTCTACCATTATCTAATATTACATTAGATATGTCTATATTTTGAAGTCCTGCTTGTGATAAAGCTTTTACTTTTATACGATATAGGTTTTCGCCTACTTTTTCTACTTTATAAGATTTACCTTCTATTTCAACAAATTCTACATCTGTTTTTGGATTTACTTCCATATGTAAATCTAATGTTAGTTCTTCATTTTTTGATGGTGTGTTAGTACTTATTGAAGATTTTGTAATAGCTACTGCATAGTTTTTATTATCTTCCTCTTTATGAGGAGTGTTTGTAGAAGATTCTGATTCAGAAGGTTCTGCAATGTTTACTGTATATTTATTGTTATTTGTTGCTTTGTCTGTAGCTATAGCAACATCTGTAATAGTAATTTTTCCGTCATTATCAACGTCTTTATTACTAATATCTTCATCATTTTTAATGTCAAGTAGATATTCCATAATATCTTTTGAATCTTCGTAATCTATTTTTCCATCTTGATTTACATCTGCTTTTGTTGTAAATAAAAGTATTATTGCAAATATTAATGCAATGATTAATACAACTATTGCTACTATTGTTACATTCTTTTCTTTTTTCTTGAAGCGTACTAAGAATATAATGTCAATAATAATTATCGCTATAAGAACATATACAAGCCATGGACAATCTTGCTTTACCTGTACAAAAATATTTTCCTCTGTTGCCTCTTGTATGTCATTTGTTGGAATACTTTCGTCTTTATCTAGTCCATTTTTTAATATCATTACCTCTGCTGTACTACCATCTAATGAAATTTCCTTGTTTCCATCAGAAGTTTTTATGCTATTTATAGTAATAGCTGTTTTTCCAGGTTTGGCATCTTCTTTTACTTTTAATTTTATTTGTAAAAGTTTTTCCCCACTAATTCCTTTTTTATTAATTAATGCAAATTTATTATTTTTTGCATTATATGTTATGCTAGACCAGTTTTCTTGTTCTTTAAAATCTTGAGTGTCTAACATCTCAAAAACATCTTTGTCATATGTTAGCTTTGCTGTGCAAGCATAAATTGACGTTTCTTCATCAATATTGATTGAAAGTTCAATGTCCTCTCCTAAATCTACCTCATCTTTGCTTACATTTAATTCTACTTTTTCTTTTGCATTTACTATTGATATAAATGAAAAAGAAAAAATAAATAGCATTAAAAATGTCATTATTTTTTTCATACAATCCCACATCCCCCTAAAATTTCTTTAATACTATTTTAATAAAATATTCATATAATGTCAATCTATTTTTAAAGAATTATGTGATTATTTTATGATAAGATCACCCTGTGAAATTATTTTATGAAAAGTTCACCCCATGATATAATGTGGAGGTATGAGAACAGAAATGAATAAGAAAGAAAATTTAAAGGTAGCAATAATTGAAGCT